>DASPNN010000756.1:0-14982 GCA_035626495.1 Chryseosolibacter sp. | reverse complement strand
ACGAAATCGGTACTGTGAGCCTTGCTTTCAATAACATTGACACTGCACAACTGTTCAAAGAGATCGAATCCGAAATACAGGGAGATGAGGTTGTTGAACAGATTTACCTTGCGGTAGTCCATGACAAGTACCATTTTAGCGAACGCGCTGAAATTTGTGCGGACTTCAGTATTTCGCCAGCTGATTTTGATAACGGCAAACGAAGACTGATAACCGCTTTAAAACGTGTATTTAAAAAACTGAATATTAAACCTTGATTATGCCTTCCCAAGAAAATGACGAAAAGGTTAACAAGCTGTTTGACGAATATTTAAATGAGATCTCTTCTGATGAGAGCGCAGAAGATTACCTTAAGTCAGAAGGGCTGAATCCTGACGATCTTGTCAATGACGGGATTCGAAAGATCAAACAATTCAGGATGAAGATGGCCAGCGCAAAGACAGAGTCATCGTATTCAGCACTGGCACTGGCTCTCACGGCCAAAGCAAAAGAAGAAGTGCAGAGAATTATGGATGCAGCTTCATTCGACTTCGGTTCATTCGTCAAGAAGGAGGGGATAACTTTAGCCTATCGCAACTTCGAAAGCATGACTAAAGATGAAATTCGTGAACTGCTGGAGAAGCACATCCTGCTCAAACTCCAAAAGCAAAAAGATAACGAACAAAACGGTAAGTGATGCTGTCGAAAGCAGAAGCCACCGCGAAAAAAATCATCACCGAAGCAGGACTGGATGACATCCGGTATTTAAGAGACGTTGATCTAAAGGTGCTCATCCAATCCAGAGGTGCTTTTTACGAAGAGACTGCCATGGATGGAAAAGATGGAAGAATTGTAAGTCATGGTGGCAAATCGATTATCACTTTAAACTCATCGATCACAGATCCCGGCAAGAAACGTTTTACAGCTGCCCATGAGCTCGGGCATTTCGAATTGCACAAAGACCTAGCGGTAGGGGCCGACACTCAATATGAATTGTGTAACTGGTACCAGTCGGGATCACATGAGAAGGAGGCAAACGAATTTGCTTCTGAACTTCTGATGCCTACGATACTCTTTCAAGGTCAGTGCAGGAATCAAAAATTCAGCCCGAAGCTCCTAGTATCCTTGGCTGACAACTTCCTGGTCAGCCGAACAGCTGCAATATTAAAATTTCTCAAGGCCGGCAACCACCCCGTCACTGTAGTTTGCACCCAGAGCAATAAAATCAAGTGGTGGAAGATGTCCAAGTCAATGGAGGACGCTGAACATGATCACATCGAAGGATGGGCTAAATACAAGGCTAAAATCACCAACAATCTTCCCCCACCACCAGATTCGGTGGCGGGCCAGGTATTCAAAAAGCACAATAAATATGATACCTCAGACCGACTTCAGGAAATAGAGAAATCAGTTTGGTTTCTAACCAAGAACGAAGATCCGCGAATGTTTGAATTCTGTCATTACATTCCCTCATACGATTTTGCCTTAAGCGTTATCTGGGAAGATTAGTTATCGTTTTCAGCCCCTCCAGGCAAATCTTTATTTTTTTTCGAGCGACTTGCAAAAAAGCAGCTCTTGATAGCACTTCCTTTTGGAAGCCCATCCACCATAATAAGATCGCCATCGATGCGAACCGATTTGCCCGGCTCATTGAAAGATCGCGAACTGACGGACGGGCTTAAAAAAACACAGGTATGCAGTGGAAGTTTGTCTCTAAGTGTCAGGAGAGATGCCTTTAGAAGGAAAGGCTAACAAGCTGTATATCACCATGTAATGGTCTTTTGACCTGAGCGAAACTTTAAGGTGACGGAGAATATTTATACTAAACGTCTTTTTTTCACCCTGTAAAGTTTTGAACTTTGTTTTGACAACAGCCAGAGTGTGTTTCCTTCCTTTTCGCTGTTGCCAAATCCGGCCTCCAGGTGTTGATGCTAAATCTGATCCTGTCCCGGAATGCAAACGGCCTGTTATGGCATGGTCTACTTACAAGCTGAACGGACACTCTCCTTCGTAAGGCGACCTTTAAGAAATCAGATTTAGCAAACGGAATTTTAGCATCTCATTCTGAAATGGGTGACGTGCTGGACTATATATACATTATGTCAACTATGAACATATGCTGAGAATACTGTTAGAACTTCTTGCAGCCGTGATATTCTGGATAGTCAGTACCAGGGTCGGGCCTGACCTTAATCCTGAACTGAAGGGCATGGCCATCGGCACGTCAGTGGCGTTTCTTATTGAATCCATTGTCTGGCTTTATCGCGAGAAAAAATATCTGGGACTTTATTTAACTACACTCAAACCAATTGGCAGGAAAGAACTCCGATTGACCATCGCATACCTCTTTAAGATCGAGAGTAAAGGAAAATATCTTCTGGTAAAAAGTAACCGGATCAAGAATCTCTATCAGCCAGTAGGAGGTGTCTATAAATACTTCGAGCCCGAAGCGAAACGCCGGCTGGAGAAAATGGGAATTATCACTGACGGAAAGATGCCGGTAGATGAAGACAATGAATTCGATCTTCGCCTGGAGATGAAAAGCAGAATTCAGCTACGAAGCTTTCTGAAATGGTTCCATAGCAAGGAGCAGCGCGAGATAGATCCGTGGAGAGAGTTTTTTGAAGAGTTGGTACAACCCGGTATTCTCCCCAAAGAAGACTTCGGATTTATTTACTCAGAACTCATCGGAGAGCACTTCGATCCAATCCATTACGACCAGGTGTACAGCATCTATACCTTCAAGTACGCGGACATTTATAGGCCACGGTATGTCAATGACGCGCAGCGTCAGATTATTGCCGATCTGCAGAACCGTACCAGTTCGGAATATATCTGGGCGACGGAAGCGGAAATCATGCGCGGGCGAACCGAAGAGGGGATGCAGATTGCTGAACACACAAGGAAGATTTTTTGCGTTAAACGAATAACAAAATGATAGCATTACACGAGAGCAGAACCCAGTTGGAAAATCAACTTGACCAGATCGCAGAATCCCTTCAGTTGGATGCCACACGCTACAAGAAAATGAACGAACACTATGAAGCGATCAAAAAGTGGATTGAGTCAGACGAAAAGTTCTTTCGGCCGTTTGCCTACGACATTTATCCTCATGGGTCGGTACGAATTCAAACAACAGTAAGGCCTTACGGTAAAAATGAATTTGATCTCGACATAGCCGTTCACCTGAAATCAACAACCGCAGTCCATTCGCCTCAGCGAATTTATGCAGAATTGAAAAGACGACTATCTGAGCACGAAACCTATAAAGCGATGCTTGAGCCAAAAAACAGATGCATCAGGCTCAACTACGCTGGCGATTTTCATATGGACATCCTGCCTGGTGTTCAGCAGTTCGTCTGGGATGCAGACACAATCCAAGTGCCGGACCGGGAACTGGCAACCTGGGTCTCCAGTAACCCACGTGGATATGCAACATGGTTTTTGAGCAAGGCTAACCTGGTTCACGAAAGTTTGCTTGAGCGTGCACTGAAAGCCGAACATCTACCAGTGGATGACTATGAAAATAAGAAACCACTTCAACGCGCAGTACAGCTCATTAAGCGCTACCGTGACGTTTACTTTCGAAAGAACGATGAATACAAGACTTCAAGCATTGTCCTGACAACGATCGCTGGCGAATTCTACCAGGGACAGGACAGTATCTTCGAGACTGTTGAGGCAATCTCCTCACGGCTCGAGCGGGAAGTGAATTTCTCCAGGGGAAGAATAAAAGTCCTTAATCCTGTCAACAGTCAGGAAGATTTCACTGACAAGTGGGAGAGTGAACCACAATACTATGATGCCTTCAAGGGCTTCTGCTTGCACCTGGCAAGTCAATGGCGGCAGCTCAAAAAAGCCGAAGGTATCATAACTGAAGGAGCTGTGTTCAACGACCTATTTGGTTCTGACGTTGTTGCCTCTGCTCAGCGTGCCATTGCTTCAAGAATTGAAAATGCCAGAGCCAGCAAGACACTTCTTGTTGACAGGCCAACTGGCAACCTTCGAACAAGTGCAACAGCGGCAAGTGGATTAATAAAGCCAAATACGTTTTATGGAAGGTAAAAGATGAAACCAAAGCTAAGAAGCAAGACAATTACCGAGCAGGTATCCGCTCTGAAAGTTAAGTACAAACAGTTTTCAGTCAGAGGTGATCGCGATAGTCTCAAAGCCATCGGAACGCTCAGACCAACGGCACGGAGCGTCGAGTACACCATCGAGCTGAAATATAAATCAGGAAATTCTCCGCGAGTATTTGTTCTAAGTCCCGAGCTGACTAAAAATTTTAAGGGTGAAGACATCCCGCACGTATATGAAGGCGACAGACTGTGTTTGTATCATCCGGACTTTCGGGAATTTCGAATCTCCGATACACTTGCTGATACGATCGTACCCTGGACCGCACTCTGGCTTTATTACTACGAAGTATGGCATGTAACGGGAGAGTGGTTGGGCGGTGGAATGCATCCACCTAAAAAGGACAACAAAAAGTAATTGAAATTTTTATGAGGAAAAAAACCAAATATCTCTTAACAGGTGCAGCCATTGGAAGCGCAGTGGCTGTAGCTTTAGACGTGCTGATGCAGCTGGCAGAATGCATGAAAGAAGGTAAGCCATTCAGCTGGGAAAATTTTAATGGACGACGCACACTTAAGGCCGCAGCCATAGGAGGAGGTATCGGCACAGGGATTGGCGCCATCTCATATCACTTTTCAAGAGAGGAAGACAGACAAACTGTTTTTGATTCAAATGACTACTTAAGCGAGGTTCTCCGGGAGGAAAGCATTAAGTCCGATCCGGGGCTGCTGAACAAGGTGTTGCAGTACCGAACCCGAATGAAGGAGTGGTTGGCTAATGAATTCGGTGATTTGCTTGTCACCGAGCCACTGGATAATGGCTCATTTTATAAGCGAACCGCAAATCGCTCAAACTTTGACCTGGATATCACGCTCGTATTCGCTAAAAAAACCAGAATGACGCTCGCCCAAATATTCGAAATGTCGTTCGAAAGTTTAAAGAAAAAATTTGGGGATGTTGCCGTTATTAAGAGAAGAACTCGTGTTATCAGCGTCGAGTTCACCGCTGGCAGTGAAGTCATAAAATTCGATATCGTTCCAGCGCGAGAGCGAGGCAATTTTAAGAAGGATGCAGAAGTTACCCTCTATGTTCAACCAGAATGGTTTTGGCAGGAAGGTTCATCATTTAAAACGAATCTTGATAGACAGAGATCTGCAACCAGGAACAAACCGGAAGCGCGGCGAGCCATACGTCTGTTGAAAGCTTATCGCGATCGCAACAATCTGGATATTCCGACCGTGATGATTGAACAGTGTTGTATCGACGCGCTATCCAAAAATAAATTTGGAACAGAATGGTCAGACAAGGAAAATTTGCTCAATGCAATGGATACGCTGGCAGCCAGGCTTCAACAAAAGCAAATCATCGATGTTAGCAACACCAATAACAATTTGGTCGATAAAGTTTCCGAAATGGAGAGATTGTCTGCCAGTCAGCTGCTCTATTCGGACATCGAGGAAATTGAGAAGGATCCGAGATACTTGAAAGAGATATTTGAAATATGAAGACCCGATATGACGCTATAACGTTTATTAAATGAAGATACTCAAGACCCTGATTAAGTTCGCCTTCCGAAGAATAGACTATTTCAACCGCTCGATCTATTTCCTGGCATTTACTTTAGTGGGCGAAGTTGTTGCGATCGCAAACCAGGAGTCCGTTACGCGGGTGGTCAATGACTTTCTTGCTCAGGCGGGATTGCCACGGTGGCTATATTGGATTATTAGGCTGATCGAGGCAATCATTGTCGGTGGAGATGTGATCGTGGTCAGTATCCTAGCATTTCTCCTTTCAGTGTTCGTTGTATTAAAAGTCATCTCGCAACGCAAAATTCCGAGGGTTAAGCATATATTCAATTCTCAACTCCGGAGCATTGAACAATTCATTCAGCAGTTTAAGCCCCATACCGCATTGGTACTTTGTCAAAATCTGCTCAAAGACATTGAGGATTCCTACCTAAAGAAAACCGAACGAAGAATTCTTGAGGCACGAGTGTACCATCTGATGGGTTTGACGCGCGTGAAGGAAAAGGATCCCCTTCAAACATTTAAATACCATGTGCGAAGTTATCTGCTCGATCCTTCTAATTCGACTTATCGAGAAAGGGCCTGCACTTCCTACAACAGACTGGGCGATAAACCCAAGGCAAGAAAAATTGCCGCGGACTTGTTACAAGAAGGCTTGCCAAGTGAACGTGCTCACGCAATTCTGCTGATGATGGAAAAGCGAAAGTTGGATACAGTGCCCAGTTCAATCTTGGCTCACCAGGATTTCAAGAGCATTTGTGGGCAGCTACTGGCAGGAGATCAAAACAGGATTGAGGAAGTCCAGATCTTGTTTAGGGCGGAAATGGAAAACAGACCTTTACCGGATCAAATAACACCGGAAAATATTGACTATTGGAAGTTGGTCGCTCAGCTGGCACTCACATCGGGCTTGCGGGCTGAGAGCACTATTAATATGGAGACCAAGCCAGACTACTCCGGCAATGTTCTTGTCAGTTACAGTTGCAGACTGTACGAACTGATATATCAGGCCATCGATGGTACTGAGTTTATCAAATACAACGGTCTGGGGATGCTTATCGAGCGTTATTTTTTCATGACGCAATATTTAAGCAAAGGGACAGAATCTGCGATTACAAAACTCAAGGAACTTTTTGAAGCGGGCATGCTGGAAGATAAAGCCTTCGATCGGATATTGAGAGATCAGATTTTGGTCGGGCTTACTCAGCTTAAACGGTATCAGGACGCGCTTGCATTTACAGCAAGGTTTGCTAGTGAAAAAAATCCTTCACTGCGCATCATTGAATATTCGGCTCACATTCACTCTGGGAATTTTCCACTCGCCAAACAAGCGATTGAACGCTATCTCGAACAGTCTGATACAATGGGCGATCTTGAAATAAGAAATGTCCTAGAATTTATCAATCACGCTCATCGGCACAACATCGACATAACTGAGTTTTATTCAAATCACATTGCGTCAAAAACATTTAGTGATCCAATCTGTGAACGAATTGTTTTTGGCTACGCATATCGCTACAACGAGGAGAAAATTGGAGA
Source organism: Chryseosolibacter sp. (assembly GCA_035626495.1). Classification (GTDB taxonomy): domain Bacteria; phylum Bacteroidota; class Bacteroidia; order Cytophagales; family Cyclobacteriaceae; genus Chryseosolibacter. The sequence goes on along the minus strand of DASPNN010000756.1, from coordinate 7,861 downwards.
GATTGAAAAATCTATCCCCGAGCTAAAAGCTGCGTATGCTGATCTTTCATTGGATTTAAAGTATGTAATACTATTGATACTTAAAGGGGTCAGTCAATTGCACGCCTGTAATGAACTCATCGAGAGCTACCATGATTGGAAACGGGAAAGCCTCCCGATGAACCTGCTCGCTGATAACTTAATTGCGCTCAGCGAGAGGAGCGAGCTTCTTCTGCAGGTCTTAAGTCATCTCCGAACTACTAATCCGAAGGATATGTACCTCCGGGCAGAGCTCAGGTTATACCTCTTCCAGGGAAACTACACAATGGTCTCCGTTGTGTGTCGATGCGGAGTAGAAAAATTCCCGACCAACACCAACTACCTTTATTTCCTGATCGTGTCATTATTTAAAACCCAGAAAGGAGAGGAGCTTAGAAGCCTTTTGACGGACGAGCTGCTCGGCAAAGATTTTTCCTGGCAGCAGGTTTTTGCCATCGCGAAAATTGCATTGGAGAGTGGAATGACGGAGTTGGGGTTGGAAATGGCGTACCGGGTCACGATCAAGAATTTTGACAATCCTTTGGTTAAACAGACCTATTTTCAAGTACTGACCATTGAAAGCAGGAGTGAACCAGTTCCGTTTGATGAAGTTCAGCTATCGACAACAGTTCGCGTTCAGGTAAATCACAAGAATTCATTGGTGGACGTAAATTCCGAAACCATAGAATACGACCCAGTCGCAAAAGCGCTTCACAAGAAAAAACTGATGGATGTTGCTGAAATCACTGATCCACTTACCTTAAAAAAGGACAAGGTACAGATCAGACAGATACTAGATAAGTACTCGGGACTGATGGCCAAAATCACCGAACATCTTGATTCAACTCCCTATACCGGGATGGGTATCCGAAGTATAAGCTTCGGTGATAATCCTGAAGATATGGTCAAAAAAATGGTCGAGCATTTTGGAGAAGCAGGAGATGTTCGCAAGATCAAAAGAGATGAAGCATTTGAAAAATACTATCGCGGAGAAATCTCCTTTACGGACCTTTCCAGGACGGTAAGCTACAACGATCCTCTCGATGTGCTTTTCCATCTGACATCTCCTTTTAGTGATGGCTTTGTATCCATTCCAAAGAAATTCTCTCAGGGATTGTCGTTGGACCCTCAGTCTGCCTACGTAATCGACTTAACCACTCTGCCAATGCTTATGCGCTTGAGTGAGCGGGAGTCAGCCATCTCCAGTACAAAGTTTATTATATCTCATTACCTTGTCGACTACCTGAAGGACGAACTAACTCAGGCTAGAAAACTTCCTGAAGAGCCAATTACCGTCGGGATCACTTCCTTTGGGGTAAAACCATTCCTCTATCCACCGCAGTACAAGAAAGAACGCATTAAACTATTCGAGGACATGATCTTCTGGGTGGAAGGCCACTGCGAAGTTCGGTTTTCAACGGACAGGCTTGATATCCTGTCGAAACATCCGGAGTTGTTGAAAGAAGATGATTGGTATTTCAACTATCTCATCGACACTTGTTTTTTAGCATCGTCTGGTGGCATCTTGATCTCTGATGATGCCTTCTTTTATCGTCACTTGCGCGGAAAGTTTAAGATGTGTGGACTCGAATATTATCTAGAAAGCCAGGCGCCCGATTCATACAAAGACAAGCTTCTGCCAACGTTGCTCGAGCATCACTATGTTGGGCTTACCCTGGGGGGGGACACGCTGTACCAAGCTTTCAAAAAGCCCGTGTTAGGAAATAAAAATCCATTTTACCATTGTTTGCAAACCTTGCCGTACTTCCGTCATTATGACGATAATGTGCTTGATGGCGTGCTGGATTTTATAAAAAAACTTTATTCAGATACCATTCCGATGAAGTTGAGAAAACAAACTGCTCAATCGGCTTTGGTCGAAGCCTTTAAAGGCCTGCCATCGGAAACCTGGCTCAAACTTCGCAAAACACTGTTGAGAGATGTCGAAGAAAAATTCAAATTACTGCAGCTTCATATCCCATCGGTGACAGAAGACATGATTGCTGCATTGAGGATTTCAAATTTATCAATTGAATAAGACCTGATTCTAACCGAAGTCGATTTCGCCGAGGACTGATGTTTTCTGTGTTTAGGTGAAAGCATTATTTTTATCATCAGATTCCTTGCCCCACCTGATCCAATCTGATCCCAGCCCAATTGGAATCGCTCAAAGAACAAGGCATTCATTAAATGGCCGATGCATTAATTGTCATTGAGTGGAATAAAGACACAGAAACCTATGACTTTCTGGTTCAGTCTTCGAGTAATGATCTTCATGCTTTTGTTTTACAGATTAATAACAGAAAGTATGGGGATACCAGACTCAGAGGACCATACAAACCCCAATACCTTCGCGACAAAGTGCGATTAAGAGGCGGAATAACAGATTACTTTGTAATCGATACTTTGCAAGTAACTTTGTTACGAGAATTTCAAATGGATCCGTCTTCTAAGGACAATCCACTGTTTAAGCCTCTGCCCACGGGCTTTGCAATGAGTTCAGACCGGAAAAGGCCAAATTCATCAAGCAAGCCAGGCGCCCTGTGAATTCAATTACTCGGTATTTTAAAAGCAATTTTTTGGACGTTTTAAATGAATCAGAGCGCTTGTACACCCACTTCGCTAGCAATTATAGTCATATAATTTATATTATGTTAAATACACGGAACAAAGCTGCGTGAACGCGGACGCTAAGTCGTTTACCCCTATTGCAACGACCAAGTCGTCGTGGACAATAAGTCACCCTTTGCCTGAGTTCCTGGCCGGCCAAGGACTGAATGAAACGCCGGAATAAATAAAGAGATACGGAAAGTCATTGTTGGCAGCCGAGGCGCGTTAAGGAAGTCACTGATCCCGTTGACTCCGGCGAATTAAACCGACATCCAGGATGGCCACATGCGCAGTAATCCTGTGGAGGCCACTGATAAACTCAGCTTACGTGTTGCCCTTGTTCCTGCAGATCTTAAGCAGTCAACCGAAGCACTCATTCCATCAACTTCTCTTTACGGATATATTGGAGTGAAGAATCAACCGCGGCATACACGTCACCGCTGTATTTATCCATTTCGAGAATATACCACTTCACTCCTATTTGTTTTCCTTTTTCGAATACTGATCTGTAGTCGATCTTTCCTTTGCCCAGGGGCACCCAGTTGTCAGCTGGCATATCCGGTGGCATAAAGTCAGCCCCGGTAAAAACTCCTGTCTCCACATGACTGGCCATATTTTTTATGTGGAGTAGCTCAACTCCATCCCGGTATTTCTCCATAAACTTAACGGGATCCTCACCTGCATAGGTAACCCAGAAAATATCAGCCTCAAGACGAACGCAATTGTAGTCAATCCGTTCTACAAAACTGTCGAAGAAGGTCGTGCTTTCGTTGGGTATTGGCTGGAGCTCGTACCCGTGGATATGATAATAAAGTTGAATCCCCTCGGCCTTAGCCTGGGGACACGCTTTTTTAAGCATGTCAGCAGCCTCGTTTACAACATCCAGTGTTACTGTATCCTGTTTGGTTATTTTGAGCCAGGCGATGCCGGTATATGTTGCGCCCAGCTTTTTTGCTGTCGCAATGATCCGAGCAGGATCTTTCCGCCAGTCGTTCAGTTCGTTCCAGTGCAGGGCAAACATTTCCAAGCCTGCCGCATCGAGTTGTGATTTAAATTGATCGGCATTCCCTACAATATATGGCGCATCGAAACCTTCAACGTAATCTATTCCAAGCGCTTTGATCTTTTTCAGCGTACCGGGAACGTCCTTTTCAAGATCATAACGAAATGTCCACAACTGGGCAGCAAGCTGTCCCCTGGCAATAGTACTTTCATCTGACTTCATCGGTGCTTTATTGCATGATATGCCAATTATAAATAACAGAATGAAAAGGTTAACAGTCTTCATGTCATGTGAGATTTTTGTTTTAAACTAACAGCGCTAAGCGAATCGTGGCAAAGCCTGGCTGAATGATCCATATTCCAACTGCAGATGTTTCAAGCATATTGTCGAATCATTGTGGGCTATCCCACCTAAAGATAACAGGTGTGCGTGCGAAAGCCAACAATCATTGCGCAGCCTATCCACATAACGCTCGCTGGTTGGGAAAGGCGTTCGTGTAATGAAAATGAAAAACCCTCGGAATTCGAGGGTTTAATTTACCAGCGTGACGATCCTTGCGGTGTGATTTGGAATGACAGATACTGGTACTGTCTTCACTGAGGTGCAATGAAGGTTCTTTTGGCTATTTCGTTTAACGGCTACACACCCTACAGAATTCTATGAATTTGCCGTTGTACCCAACCCGGCATGAATTGAATACATAACAATACGGTCAACAAGATCAACAGGGTAAGGATGTATGGTTCTCTGCTCGCGTAACCGAACACATGTCGGCCGATGATAACCAACGCCGTGATTCCTGTGAAAAGATAGCCGGCATAACGCCTGATCAACGCTGCCAGTTTTTCCCGGACTGTAACCTGCATCGCGCCGTAGTCTGAGGTTTGACCCGCAAGGGCCTCCGTTCTTTTTTTCATAAAACGGTAGGCCTTGAAGGGTCTGTTCAACTTCATCAGACTCGAGATCGTGATGCCGACCATCTCGGTATACAGCGGTGCCGCCACAGTTGTTGCGCCGGTGGTCTCCAGGCGGATGACCAATGGCATGCTGAATTTCAGCGTCTCGGCAAACTGATCGAGGGAGAAGTAGCAAAATGCGCTCATCATCGCTACTTCCGCCTCTTCATCAGATGTTATTCGCAAAAATGGTCCTACCGAATTTGTTTCCAGCACAGAAACAAAGTCCGCTGCATTTTTTTGCTCAAAGTGATGTTGTAGTTCAGCAAGTATGTGATCGTCTACGCTAGTCATCGTCTTCATCTTCATCGTCTTTGTCCTTGTTGGTATCTTTATACCACCATTCAAGAAACTCCTTGGAATAGTTCTGATCGCTGCGTCGCGTAGCATCCTGTTTCACTTTCTTATCTTCTTCGAGCGATTTTGCCAGCTCTTCTGCCATCTCGATCAGGCTTTTGAGCTGGTTGTGCTCAGTACGGACATTTTGGAGCGCCTCTTTTTCATCCAGCAGTTTCAGGTATTCGTCACGATCTTTTTCCGGGTCAATATCTTCGAGAAGGTCGTAGATCTCATTGATACGGGTGTTAATGCGCTCATTGGCATCGTCTATTTCCTTCACGACTTCAACCATATCCTGTCCTCCCGCTGTCTGGCATTCTCTTAACAATTCAAGCAACAGGAATGCGATGGCACCTTTTTGAAAACTTGACCCGGGCTTATTGTCTTTTGAATTTGGATCGGGCTTGGGCTCCATATTCGGATGCTCGTCGACGATCACGGCCCTGGGCTTCCAGTTCTTCCAGACATAAGGCGCATAGTACGGGATCTTGGTTTTGCTCCGGGCTTCAAGGTACGAATCGGTACTTCCAAAATAGATCCCGTCTGTCAGTTTTTCGTGATTCACCACAATGTACATGGCAGCTGTTGCGGTGAAGGCATATACAAGTCCCTCGTAAACAAAATAGAGCACGGGCACCGGAATCTTCCCTTTGTAATCGGCATAGTAGATCGGGTTGTTAAGCACGTAGTTGTACGGCCCTTGCGTGTAGGTCATGTCGCCCAATGGATCGAGCACACCGAAACGAGCGATTTCCGGCATGTACATCCTCGCACCGAAATCAAACCAGCCAAGGTCAAGGTCGTTTTGACGTTCTTTTCCGTTATAGAGGAAATTGTTGGTCACGGCATTCTCGCGCTGGTAGTTGTTGAATGTCAGTCCGAACGGATAATAGTCGTCGGCCTGAACTATGGGCGAGTTCATGTGCTCGACTGAAAAATCGTCAAAGAACACATCCGCGGTCGCGCCCTGGAGTTCGAGGTTGTCGTTGCTCAGGAAGATATAAACGTAGCCTGATTTTTCAACAATGATCTCCTTGAACAGCCGCTCGTGGCTCCTGTTTTCGCCGTTTTCCTTCGCATCTTCCGACACCTGGATGAAACCGCTTTGCTCTTCAATCAAGTTGAAATCACTATCAAATACCAGAAAATTCAGGAAAGCTTTTGGCGCCGCCGTCGACTGTTCCGGTTTGCTGAGCAATAGTGCAAAAGGCACAGACATGCCGCCCGTGCTGCCGGGAAGACCGTGGTCGACAAGTGTTCCGGGAGGAGCCGAATTGTCTGCCAGCGATGCCATGAGTGCTGGAAGGTCGCCAGTCCAGTTGTCCGTATTCGGATCAACATATTTGACAAATACTTCGGCGCGAATGGTGTCTCCCGGCATGACACTCACCGAGCGGGCCAGCCCCGTCGTCTCGTTGATGGCTCCCGACAGGCGTGTTGCGTAATGGGTAGAACCATTTTTGGTGTGGTCAAAAAGGTCCGAGTTGAGTTTGACTGCCTCATCGTAATAGAGGAAATTCGCAGTAGCCTCTGCAATATTATCCGGCTCCATCGTCGCTTTCGGTACTTCACGGATCTTTTCCGAAGTGAATGTGAGACGAACGTTGCCAACCTGGTCCTTGATGTGATATTGATATTCGGGTTCGTCCCTCATCAGGATCCTGCCTTCTCCATGCTGGACAAACTGCAGCTGACCATTTTCATAAATGAACGCGCCATCGTATTGGGTCACCTTTGCCGGTGAAGAAAGGCTTTGTGCAAGCTTCGTTCCCGTTGCTGTATAGACATAAGTGATCGTCTCCCCCGTCGACTTTTCGACTGTCACCGGAAGGTTCAGGTGGTTGTACGTTATGGACACGATATCCTTGTTCTTGTCGGATGTAAAGTTTCCGTTCGCGTCATAGGAATAATCGCTTCCACTCTTGTTGCCATCCTTGAAGCCTTTTTCTTTCGGCGTTGTACCCGTTTCCAGGTCGGTGACTGACAGCAGGCGGTTACCCTCGTACGCATATTGCAATTCATCCATGGGGCCGAACGGGGCAATCACCAATGGACCAGGTTCGTCGATCAATCCCTTGCGCTCCAGCTTCTGTATATTTCCATTGCGGTCGAAACCGGTAATCATCTCTGAATAGCGGCCTGCCCGGGTTGGATTGTCCAGGTCCAGGTAGTCGGCACGCACCAGTCTGTGTGCCATGTCGTACTGGTATTCGTAGCGCTGCCGGGAAGTTCCAAGGTTGCGCCATTGAACCTCACTGATGTTACCGGTGTACTGAGGCGAGGCCTCTCCCGCCGGGTTGTTGTATTTAAACTCCATGCCGAAAAGGTCATTCGCCTCATCGTTTGTCAGGCCGCCGTCATTGGTGAGTGACGCGTTATTGATGTGTGTGAGCCATCCGCGGATGTTATAGCGCAGATCGACTGACTGCACGAAGCCCTGGTCTGACAGGTGCAGATTGCGTTCAACCAGTTGGCCTAACTCATTATACCCGTTCGACAGCAGTTGAACCCTTCCGTTATCGTCAATGGTGTGGTATTGTGCCAGTATCCGGCCGCTGTGATCGTATTCGAATTCCTCCAGTATCCGGTGTTCCGAATTTGCGGTTGCATGGACAACCACCCGCGCCTTTAGCCTTCGCGTGAAATCAAAATCCTGGCTTACGCGATCCTTACCGCCCAAATGATTGTCGGAAATGCTCTGGATCATCTGGTGCCGGTTATTGTAGTAGCTGACAGACTTCAGAAACTCGTCCGTCTCCAGTATCCGAACCATCGTCCCGGTCGTCTGTCCAACGACGCGCGGGAAAGCGTCGTTCATTTCGCCAGGAAAAGCTTTTGCAAATGAATAGTCTCCGCTTCCGCTGAAGAGAGACAAGAATTGATAATTGTCATAAAATGAAACGGTCAGGACAGTCAGATTTTCGCGCGGGAATGT
>DASPNN010000755.1:0-10210 GCA_035626495.1 Chryseosolibacter sp. | reverse complement strand
GGAATCTTTCCGATGACATGCGCTGTATGGAAATTCTCGTGTCTGATGCGGATGCCCATGCCGATGGCTCGGAGGAAATATCCGTCACTGCCGTCGCACTGAACTATAAGGGTGATGTCGCGGCGATCCTGCCGGCACTCTCCTCCGCGACGCTGACCCCTGAAAAAGATTCTGCGATCTTCCAGGTCTGCTTCGACAAATGTCCGTACTTCGGTGGCATCACCACCATCGCGATCGTCGCCGAAGACAATACCTGCGGCAGCCCCCTGCAAGACACGCTGCTCATCCACCTTGACCACGAACGCAACCTGCCCGCCTATTTTGACGAGCCGTCCACACGCGTCTTCCGGGACACCATCCTTGGAAGCACCTCAGGGTCATAGCCTGTAATCGCGTTGGACAATGAAAACGACACGCTCGATTTTGAACTCGTAAGTGACACACCCGACCTGACGCCCTATGGTTTCACGCTCGATACGCTCGTTCACCACCCCGGCGAATTTGAAGCGATGCTGACCTGGGATGCGAATTGCGAACTCTACACTTTTGACCGCGATGACTTCCTGCTCAAATTCGTTATCGATGACCGTGATGAATGCGACACGCCGCCGGACAGCGTCTTATTCGAGCTTCATGTCGACCTCAGTGTCGGAAACCCGCCTGAAATTGAAACCAGCCTGGACGCAAGCCAGCTGGAGAACCCCATTTCTTTGGCAATCTTCCAGGATATCGGCTTCACCGTCACCGGAAGGGACATCGATAACAATCCGCTGACCCTGACCATGGAGCCCGTTGGATTTCAGGCTTCGGATTATGGAGCACAATTTCCTACAGCTGTCGCCAACGATGTAGTCACCTCCGCGTTCGACTGGACACTGGCGTGTGGCCCGTTCGATCTGGATGAAAAGGACGAGTTTGCATTTGTTTTCAAAGTCACGGACGCCGAGAACACTTGCCGGGTGTCGCGTTCAGATTCCGTGGTTGTAACCATACTTGTGCTCCCGCCGGTCAACACGCCACCCGACCTGACACTCACAAACCTGTCGTCGGAGGCGACGATCGAGTTTGACTCGTTGCGGGTGATTCTCGGGCAGACCATCGTACTTCGCCTGGCGGGACAGGACGCCGACACAAACCCAACCGATCCATTGCACCTGGTCTTGATTGGCGCAGAAGGAAGTGTGCAGCCGGAAGGGTACAATTTTACAGACGCGGATGGGACCGGATCTGTCTCTTCGGACTTTACATGGCTGCCCGACTGTTCGATTTTTGAAAACAACATCTACAGAAATAATTACGTGTTCCGGTTCGCGGTAACAGACAACCGTTGCGGCGCCGTGGCGGGCGACACGGTAGAGCTACCGGTTACAATCGCTGACGTCGATGGCAGCGACACGGCGTTCCTTCCCCCGAACTTCATCACACCGAACGGCGATGGATGCAATGACTTTTTCGGGATGGACAACCTTGAGGCTACTGGCTGTGGTAATTTTATCGAGCCAAAACTTCCAAAAGACAACTGCGTGGCCCGTTTCATCTCGATTCATATTTACAACCGCTGGGGAAAAGAGATTTTCGTCAGCTCAAACCGCGGCTTCCGCTGGTATGCCGAGGATGCAGCTCCAGGCATGTATTTCTACACGATGCAATACACGAGCATCGAATACAAAGGATCGGTTACGGTTATGGACTAGCCTGCGCACTTTTAAAAGAACCAAAAAATTTACGCCAACCCGTACTTGTGAGGCCTAGCCTGAAGTCGATGCCTGGCTTGCGGCCCTTTCACTCCACTCCCTGAATCTTGCCACGTCGGCCGCCGATGGAAACGCCTTTTTCGGGAGCAGCATCGCCATCTGTTTGCTTGTGTAAAGAAGAAACCAATCTCGCAGCTCCCCCACCTTGTACAACGACCGCCACTGCAGAACGCTGTCAAAGGACGGACCTTTGATGGTGATGGTTTCGGGCGTGATCTCGTACAGGATCATTTCATGCAGCGCTTTTGAGGCCTTGTAATTCGACCGGGCCTTGAAAAACAACATGATCGGCATGTAGAACAAAAAGACGATCACAAATACGGTCGTCAGGTTGTTAACCCCTTGCACGGAATTGTAAATGAGCGTACCAACGCACACCAAATTGATGAGGATATAAACAGGGTTGCTGTACGTCTGGCGAAAGACGAGCTTACGGTAATCGGCCAGCTCGACCCTGGTCTGAAATCGTATTGTGCCGGCATTGATCCCGTCCGCAGGTACATTCATGTGTCTTCGTTTTGCATGAAACTTAATGAATTTTTACGGATTGCCGAATGGCATGTGCGTTGGATGTTCACCCTTCGCAGACCAGACGCGTTGCGCGCTGAAAGGAATCACAGTCCGGCCACCTATTTGAAGATGTTGTAATCGGTCACCATCTTCTTGTATTCGGGCAGTATTTTCTCATAGAGCGCCTCGTCGGCTTTCTTGAGCATATTCATCAGGCCGCCGATGCCGGAGTCTTTGAGACTGACACGCTGGGCTTTGATCTCTTCCATTTTTTTTCGGATTGTACCTTCCAACTTGAGCAGCTCTCGTTCGGTCATGGCCTGGCGTTTTGTTCATGCAAAATACGCCGATGTATCGACATCTGAAAGCGGGCGAATTCACCAGCCGCATGTCTTTCAAGCAGGGTGCTTTGGTTAAAACGGGTTATCTATACCCGGCCCGCATGCTCCCGCCTCATTTTTTCGAGCTTCGCAATTTTAACTATATTAATACTACCGATACGTTAGCCTCACCTTTACAAAACAATGACGATAAAAGCAGACACAACAGGCAGTAAGCACACCGTCATCGTCGGTCTCGTTGCGTTGTTAGCCCTGACAGCGAGCTGTTCGAAGCCGGCGGAAGAGTTCAATCCAAAGGCAGTTCTGATCCAGGCAGAAAAAATACATTTCAATTCCTTTGTCGACTGTAATATGGCGGAAGCCTGGATCGGCGACACCTTCAGGATCTTCCCGGGCAAATATGGAGAGGACCCGTTGTGGGGCTATGCGCACGACCTCAAATTTGCGGACGGGAGAAATTCCATTGAAGCTTTCACGCGTGTACACGAAGAGTTCACCGAGCCGGTTATGCCGCCGAACGTTGCGCCAGGCACGCCGGGTCTCCACGGTGCCGTATGGTTTGAAACCATTTACCAGGATCAAAAAGACAGCAGTGGAAAGACGCTATTCGCCGTTTATCACAATGAGAATTATCCGGAAACCTTGCCCTACGACCCCGTCACAGGGTCAGGATATATTGATTCGGAAAACTGGCCGGAAGGCCTTACGGGTGCTACAACACCGGCAGCGGTTTGCCGCATCGGAATCATGAAGTCACGCGACGGGGGCCGGAGCTGGGAAAACAAAGGGATCTTCATCGAAGACCTTCAGCCGCGCATGATCATGAAGCCACACAACCGCTCTGTGACCTTCGCCGGTGGAGTGGGCGATCCTTCCGCAGTGGTGAGTGGAGATCACCTGTACCTGTTTTACAGCGAGTACGGTTATCCGGGAGAATACGCGCCCGCGGCCTACGATCCCGATCTGGAGTGGAGGGGACAATGCATTAGTGTAGCGCGCATCGCGCTTGCGGACCTGGACAATCCGGAAGGAAAGGCGCGGCGTTGGGACGGCAGCGGCTTTAATGCGCCGCACAATGGTGTTGGAAAACCAATTGCTTCCATAACGATACCAAAATCAGAAGGTGGAGGGCCGGCTTCGTCTCCAACCGCCAAATATCATTGGGGGCCTTCGGTAAGCTGGAACACCTACCTGAATTGCTGGGTGATGTTGATGGCCAGGGCCGAGGGACCAAAATGGATCGGTGGCAGGCTTTATATATCCTACAATAAAAACGCAGACCTCGGCGCGGGAGATAACTCACAGGCATGGACGAAGCCCCAGCTTCTTGTGGATAGACCGGAACATATTTTATGGTACCCGTCGCTCCAACCCACAAGCTCGAAAGAGGATGTTCAAAACAAATATACCTGTCTCATGCTCGGTCGCGAGGCGAGGTTCTTTTTCAAAGACCAGCATGATGGCAAGAGCGAATACCTGTCGGAATTCCTGATTCGTTTCGAAAAATAAAGCGCTGGCCGGTTTACTTCGTCAGGCTTGCCGAGAGCGCAGCCCGCTCAATTGCCGGAAAAAATTTCTTTTCATCACCCGCCATGTGCATACCCGTGAAAAAAATGATCGACTGCGGGCCGCATTCGATGGCGTACATGTACATATGGGCTTTCTTGCCGTCGCGCTTGAGAATGCCGCTCTGGTAGAGAATATTCTTGCCGTTGTGTGTAAGTTTTTTCTTCTCCACTACCTTATAGCCATCTTTGTTCGACTCTTTATTAAAATGTTCCTCGGCCTTTTGAAAGGACTGCGGGGCGACCATGGTCATGATCATCGCCTTGCTTTCCTCGTTCAAATAAAAGTTAGCTTGTTTTGTGTTGAACAGGATTGTATCGACGTCCATATAGACTTCGGTGTTGAACACCTTATTGATCATTTCACCGATTTTGGCCGCAACGGTGTCGGCAGGGGTTGACTGCGCGACTGTTTGGAACGAACAAGATACGATTGCAAGAATGAAGAGAACAAAGGGTACTTTTTTCATGTGTGGTATGGTTAAGGGTCTTGAAAGAACGCAAAGATATGGGATCTCTCGGACTTTCGGCCAATCCGGTTCAACCGGTTTAGCTTCCCAAGGGTTGCTTTTTCAGATAATCATTGAATGCACGGATGTGCCGGATTGACTTTTTTTGAGTGAGTGTCACCAGATACCATGTGCGGTAAAACCCGCTTTTGCCGATCCTGATTTGCTTCACCTCTTTGCTGCCTTGCACGAAACGCCGGATCAGCCAGCGTGACAGAACGGCGATGCCCGCCCCGGCTTTGACAAGCTCGACCCTCGCCTCTGTAAGCTGCATCTTTGTCACCTTCACCGGGCTAATGCCGGCCGGAATCAGAATCTTCCGGCAGAAAAAATCATCCTCGAAAGCCCCCTGGTACATGATGAGGTTTTCAGTTTTGAAATCGTGCGGACTCACAAAAGACTTCTTGGCCAACGGATGGGATTCATGGACAAGCAAGATCTGCTCATCATCGAACAGCTTGTCGAAGAAGACGCCGCGATCCTGGGTCTTATTGTTGGAGATGGCAACATCGATCTTATCCTTCAGCAACGACTCGACCGGGTTGACCATCGCTTCCGTAACGATATCGATCTCTACGCCGGTGTGTTGCTGCCGGAATTTGTTCATCAACGCAGGCAGCCACTGATAACATGTGTAGCAGTTCGTGCTCACGCGGAGTTCCGCGGAATCGGAATCCATATCTTTCAGCGAACGTTCGAGGCCCTGTACTTTAGGAATAACCTCGCCGGCGACGTTTAGCAATTTCTGCCCTGCGGGGGTGAGGACCAGTGTCTTGTTGACCCGCAGGAAAAGCGCAACACCCAGGCGGGATTCAATGTCCTTGAGCTGATGGCTTAATGAAGGCTGCGTGAGAAACAAGCGGGCGGCCGCCTTTGTCATATTACCCGCTTCGGCAATTTCCTTGACTAAATGCAGGTGACGAATTTCAATCATAGAAGTTATTTATCGAATTCATAAAAATAATTCATTTTTTGCATATACCAGACGGGCGTATCTTGGAGTAAACGAATTATTTATATGGTCCCCTTCCTGCTGAAGTCAAATCTCAGGCTGATCCGCCGCAACAAAGTGCTGTCGACCGTTAAAATTTCCGGTTTGGCGCTCGGATCCGCCGTTTTCCTGTTGACGTCCCTGTTCTCATGGCATGAGATACAACACGATATACAACACCCGGAAAGCGACCGGATCTACCGGTATGTGCACCGTGTCAATACCCCCGAAGGACTCCAAAGCTTTGCATTTACGTCCGCAACAACGGGGCCTGCTTTAAAGGAACGCTTTCCGGAAGTGCAGGATTTTTGCCGGATATTCGTGACCAATGCCACCGTCCGGAATGCAAACGCCGACCTGTCCTTCAATGAAAAAAGGTTCAGCTTCGCCGACGCGAACTTTCTCACCCTGTTCGATTTTCCCCTGAAAGGAAACGTAAACCTCGAGACGGCGCTGAAGGAACCATACGCGCTTATCCTGACACCGTCCATGGCCAAAAAATATTTTGCCGACAGCGACCCTGTTGGACAAACTCTGTCCCTCAACGGCGAAATAGAATTTGTTGTGAAAGGGGTATTCCAATCTGATTTTGCCCGGACACATTTGCAGGTCGACTTCGTCGCATCCTTCGCTTCTCTGGAGGCGATCAAAAATCACCCCATCGTTTCCAGGCAAATTCCCGCATCGCTCAACCTGGAGGCAAAAGGCTTCAATACTTTTTACACCTACCTCAAGCTCACGCCCGGAACGCCGCCGGCTGAGCTGGAGGCAAAATTTCCGGCGTTCATTGAAGAATTCCGGGGTGCCGGAAAGTCGGAACGCCTGAAGCCATACCTGCAACCTCTCACCTCCATTCACCTGCACTCGAATCTTCTCTATGAGATCGGTCAAAACGGCTCGGCGGATACCGTATATGTATACTTCCTCATTGGCGCACTCGTGCTGCTGATCGCCTGCATCAACTATATCAACATCTCCACCGCGGAATTTATCCGCAGGGCCCGCGGCATCGGATTGAAAAAGATCCTGGGGGTCGGGCGCAACGCGCTGGTGTGGTCTCACATCATTGAGACCACGTTGCTGACGGCCATGAGTGTTACTCTCGGATCAATGCTTGCGTGGGTTTTTCTTCCTGTATTTAATGAGATCGTCGGCAGGAACATTTATTTCATGACGACCGAAACGGCGGCGATCATTGCGGGCATCTTCGTCGCGATCTCATTTGCCGGCGGCCTGTATCCGGCTATCAGCATCAGTCGCGCCCAGGCCCTGGAGGCCTTCAGGGGAAAAGTCACGGCGAGCCCGGCCCCCGTCGGGCCCCGGCATGTGCTTGTATTTTTTCAACTGCTCATCTCGTTTTGCCTCGTTGCCATTTCTTTGCTGATTTACCGGCAGCTGGATTATCTCTTAAAAAAAGATCCGGGGTTCGCGGTGCATCAGATCATCACATTCAATGCCACAGCGGCGACCCCGCAACAAAGGGCGGCCCTGAAAGAGCGAGTCCTTTCGGACAAAAGTGTGACAAATGCCACCATGTGCTCTATTCCCCCAGGCGAACCACTGCTCAGCTATGGTCTTACGCTGCCCGAAAACGATGGTGACGCCGAACGACGTATCGCAGTCTATCAGTCGTTTGTCGACAGTGATTTTATCAGCACACTCGGGATCAGGGTGACCGAAGGGCGTTTTTTTGATCCCTCGAACGCCGCCGACTCGACCAAGTACATGATTTTCAATCAGGCCGCTGCACAGGCGATGGGCGGATCAGTGCTCGGGCGGGACTTGAAGATACCCGACGTTTTTTCAGGTAAACAAATTTCAAAAGCCGTGCTGGGTGTCACTGAAAACTTCAGCTTCGCCTCATTCCACCAGGAAATTCAACCCCTCGTCCTGGAATACAATCCGGACCGCTGCAGGTATCTGCTGATCAGATTCCCCGGCGCGCACGCGTCCCGGACCCTGATGTCCGTTGAAAAGGCATGGAAACAAATTCTTCCATTAGTCCCTTTCGATTATTATTTCCTCGACGAGGACTTTGCGAAATTTTATGATAAAGAACAGAGCCAGAAAAAAGTAATTTCATGTATGGCATTCCTCGCCATTGCACTCGCTGCACTCGGAATATTCGGGACGACGTTATTCCTGGTCCAACAGCGCACCAAAGAGATGGGGATACGGAAGATCCTTGGGTCGGGTCAATTGGGCCTTCTGTGGCTGCTGATGAAGCCCCTGGCCATCCTTGTCGTGATTGCCTCGGTGGTTGGCGTGCCTGTATCCCTTGCGGCGGGCCACTCCTGGCTTGAAAAATATCCTTACCACATCGACTTCTCGCCCGCAATACTACTGATCGCTTTAGCTACGGTGGTTCTGGTAATTGCGGTGACAATCCTCGAACGGTTTGTAAGAGTGTCAAACGTAAACCCTGCGGAGGTGTTAAGGCATGAGCGGTAGCAGCAAAAATGTGAAGGATTGCAAGACCTTTCTTTTGCGATAAAATTCAAATCGTCATACGCTCATCGGTTCGCGAGACTTCAATTGGCTGACACCTCTAACTTACTGTTTACACCTGGAAGCAAACAAAAGCCTGACCGCTTAAGATCAGGCTTCCAATTACCGTCACGGTAAATCCCGATAAAATTATTGTTGAATATAAGGCTCCGTTTATAACGTCGAAGCCGGCTCATGATATTCCTCCCAGGTTGTGTTTTCGGTGGCGATCACCTGCATCGTACCATTCGAGCTCAATTTCACATTCTTCAATGTATACAGTCCCGAGGTCTGCTCTGTGGGAACGGTAAGTCCTTCGACGATGACATTCGCAGGAATGTCGCCGCCATCGCCGGACGTGATCGTCTCGAGGATCTCAACCTTCTTCATCGGACAGAAGTATACGTATGCGTTACCCAGCGCAAATTCCAGTCGAACCGGCGAAAGGTTTGCTTTCACAGTTTCCCCGTGAGTCAGTTGTTGTTCTTTCATTTTTTCGCGCAGCACGTGTGGTTGCGCCGCCGATGTTGCTTCCACGTCACGGGATGTTTGCGGATTTTCCGAATTGCCTTTTGCGCTAAAGAAATTAGCAAAAAGACCTAAGCCCTCTTTCTTCATAATACCAATTTGTTTTTGTTTTTAAATCAACTCCGATACCTCTTAACTCACTCCGCTCGCACGTGATGGTATCCAGCGTGTAGCAGCCCGAACACACTTCTCAAATGGACGCCGGCAATACGCGGGCGACACAGTTATTTCTTGTACTGTAACGTTTCATGGAATTGGTTCAAAGGTCCATCCCACATTACAGATTGAGAGGCAGAGGTTTTTCAAAAATGGGATTTAAGAAGGGCCAAGTTTGTTGCGCAAACGGGTGACAACCTTTGTTAAAAAAAAAAGAATGCCAGCGAACTCAACCGCCATCGGCTCCAAGATTTCCAGATTGGATGTTGGTCAAACAAGTTTTTTTCAACGATGTCAATATCAAAACAAAATTTCACACACTTCGGGATGTCTTCACTGTTTTTGAATTCACCACGAGCTGTTCCAATTTTTCCCCGGATTCATTTCTGTGTCAGATGTCCCGGTTTTGATATGTATCTGCGCGAATTGTAATGCAAAGACTGGATTCAAGTTCGTGCTTTCCTCCTTGCGCAACAAAGTAAATCCGCACACGAACGTTAAAAACTGAAGTTCAAATAGCCAAGCATTTCTTCGCCAAGGGTCGTGTCCCATCTTCCGGAATTTTTTCGACGTTCACACCGGCCGGTCTCACATGTTTCTGACCGCGCGCATCTTTAATGGGAGAGAATCCCATTTGACTATTGCTGCTCCCGAATTGGTTGTATAATATCAAACATGCTATGTGTAAATACCTCTGACGTTGCGCGCTCAGATCAAAACAAAATTCTTTGTCCACCTTCATCCCGGTGTCTTCTTCTTCTTCATCTCGCTTCATAGCACACCCGTGCGCCACCCGTAAACGCATTCCCATTAACTGTCCGTCCGGGTCCAATTCAAGTGCTCCGAAATCCGTTGAATGCCGGCAATCCGGACAACATTCGCCTGTCCGATTCAAGATGGATGAATTCTTCTGCACCCTCGCCTCTTCGCTCCTACGTTTTCTGGACTTCACCCTTCAACGAAAACCCGCACGTTGGTCAATAAACGCGTTGCGATCTATCAGTCTTGACAAGGCACTCTCGTCACTGACTGCTTTCGCCACTGCAGTCGCCCATGGCCGGCATGATCGCATACAAAATATCGCGACAAGTTGTTTTATTACAGGCTTCATACTGAATGGACATTTTCGACCATGTTACTGAACTCGAGCGTGCTTTTTGACGATCAACCGCTGGTACACATCGTATCTTCGTGTCTCCGTCTACATCAAATTGTGGGAGAAGAATTATCCATAACAGACGGTTGGCGGGTCACGACCAAATACCAGAACCAATGACCCCCGAATTTTTTTGGAGTTCATGTAACAGCTTTTATCACGTAACATGATCGGTGTTAGAACGTTAGGAGCGTATAGAATTATCCACAGTAC
>DASPNN010000754.1:0-4213 GCA_035626495.1 Chryseosolibacter sp. | reverse complement strand
AACTCGATGTCCGACAGTTTCATTTCAAGCTTAAGGTCGCGGATGATTTCTCGGTCCGGTAGAGTGTGGGCAACTCACGTTTTTTGACTTCTTCGTATTTTTCCAGGTCTTTCTGATGGGCCAACCGGTAGATCTTTTTGATCTCGCCATCGTCGACGACTTTCTTTTTTTGCATTTGCAACCGCACGAGCTCGCCCTGGAGAGAGATGTAGCCGAGGTGATGGCCATTCGGAACCTCGACAATCACGGCGTCACCGGTTGTCAGGCTGAGGCGGTCCTGGTTGCGATAAAACTCCTTGCGGCCGTTCTTGAACCGCACTTCGACGATCGCAAATTTATCTGTCACTGGTGTATCCATGTTGGATAGCCAGTCGAACACATTCATTTTATTACAGCCACCCGTGGCGCAGGCGCCATTGTTGTTGCACCCTGCAACTTTTCCGTTTTTCGCTGTACCACACGCGCAACCCATTATTGCTATATTCCTTTATAATTCAATAGATCAATTCCAATATCCTTCCTGAAGTAAAGACCGTCCCACCCGATTCGTGCCGCGCAGGCGTAAGCGGCCTCCCGGGCTTCCTGTAATGAGTTTCCGCGGCCGGTGACCGCCAAAACCCTTCCACCATCCGTTACTACATGTTGTTCACGGTTCCTGGTTCCCGCATGGAAGATAAGCGCTTTATTTTCTTTTTCAAGTCCGTGGATCGGTTTCCCTTTTTCATAATCACCGGGGTATCCCTCGCTGACCAAAGCAATGGTCACCGCATGGTCGTCATCGATCTCCATCCGGTGATTCTTCAGCTCGCCTTTTGCGGTGGCGACGAGCAATTCAACCAGGTCGTTCTTGATCCGCGGCATGACAGCCTGTGTTTCCGGGTCACCCATGCGTGCATTGTACTCAATTACGTATGGCATTCCCCCGACATTCATCAGTCCGACAAATATAAACCCCTTATATTCAATTGCTTCACGGTTCAGGCCTGCTATGGTCGGTTTGACTACTTTTTCTTCTACTCTTTTCATGAAGTCGGGTGAAGCAAATACGACGGGGGAGACCGCTCCCATTCCACCGGTGTTGGGTCCCGTATCGCCATCGCCGATGCGTTTATAGTCCTTTGCTTCCGGGAGGATGACGTAATCTTTTCCATCTGTCAGCACGAATACCGAGAGCTCGATACCGCT
Organism: Chryseosolibacter sp.; assembly: GCA_035626495.1. GTDB lineage: Bacteria > Bacteroidota > Bacteroidia > Cytophagales > Cyclobacteriaceae > Chryseosolibacter. Next base: position 3,028 of record DASPNN010000754.1, on the reverse strand, counting down.
CAGAAACTCCTCGATGAGCACTTTGGCGCTCGCTTCACCAAACTTCTTGTTGACGAGCATGTCTTTGATGACCGCCTTTGCTTCGGCCTGACTGAGGCTGACTACCACACCTTTCCCGGCGGCGAGCCCGTCAGCTTTCAGCACAATTGGCGGCTTACAGGTGGCGATGTAGTCAAAAGCTTCCTGAATATTGGCGGCGGTAAATGTTCTGGCTTTTGCAGTAGGTATACCGTTACGCAGCATGAATTGCTTCGAAAAATCTTTGCTGCCTTCGAGCTGGGCGCCGACTTTCCCGGGTCCGACGATCAAAATATCTTTCAACCAGGGGTTGCTCTCGAAATAATCACGGATGCCCTTCACCAGGGGTGCTTCTGGTCCCACGATAACAAGTTCCACGCTTTTGTCCTGGCAGAACTGCCCCAGCGCATGAAAATCCTCGGCTTGGATAGCGACGTTTTCGGCGACTATTGCCGTGCCGGCGTTACCCGGCGCAACAAAAAGCTTGGTGCAAAGCGGGCTTTGGCGGATCTTCCACGCCAGCGCATGCTCTCTCCCTCCATTGCCGATTAACAGGATGTTCATGGTCACATTCAGGGTTAATTGCCAAAGATAGAAGCATAATCCTGTAATTAAAATACTCAGAACAGGCGAACGGGAAACAAACTGAGTTTTCCGGAGCGGGATGTGGAGTCGCAACCGGGTTGGGAAGAGGCGAATTTTCACCGCCATGGAGGCAATGTCACAGGAGCGTCCCGGCGGCGCCATAAGCCGGATAAAAAAAGGCCGTCCTTGATGAGGGACGGCCTGTGATTAGTTAGCGTACTCAGACAGGAACTTGATTCGCATGAGCCGAATCTCTTCTTCCGAATAATCGGCGATCGATTGATCACTCAGCGCTGCTTCAAGGCTATCGGTTTCAGCGGCCATAAAGTAATCATGGATTTCCTCCTGCTTATGCGGATCCAATACCTGGTCGATGTAGTAACTCAGGTTGAGTTTTGTGCCTGAATAACAAATGTTCTCGATTTCGGTAAGCAGATCCTCGAACGAGAGTCGCGTCGTGTCGGCGATCTCTTCGAGGTCAACTTTCCGGTCGATCTGCTGGATGATCGCAATCTTGGTCTTCGACTTGTTGACAGAAGACTTTACAACCACCTCGCTCGCCGTTTCGATGTCATTCTCCTCTACATACTTCTTGATCACCTCGATGAACTCTTTTCCGAACTTGTTCACCTTGCCCATGCCCACACCGTTGACTTGCGCCATTTCTTCCTTGGTGGTCGGGTAGGTGGTTGCCATTTCTTCAAGCGACGGATCCTGGAAAATGACGTAGGGCGGCAGATCCTTTTCTTTCGCAATTTTTTTCCGGAGGTTCTTCAGAATTTCATACAGCTTGTCGTCGTATGCCTTCGCCGGGCCCGATGGCTTTTCCTGCGACTCTTCTTCCTCATCGATCTCGGTGGTGAAATCGTGATCGCGCGCAAGCTCGATCGGGTAGGGGTTCTTCAAGAATTTCTCGCCGCGTTCGGTGACTTTCAATGCGCCGATATTGTCGATGTCCTTCTCCAGGTACTGATAGATCAGCGCCTGTCGAATGACGGATTTCCAGAAGTCGACATCTTCGTTACTCCCTTTACCGTACACTTCGAGGTCGAAGTGACCATAACTCTTCACATATTCATCTTCGACACCACGGATGACATTGACAAGGTGGTTGAGTCCGAAGCGTTCGTTGGTCTGTATGACCGCCCGTATGACGAGGGAGACGTAGTCGGTGCCGTCGAACCGTTCTCGCGGGTGAACGCAATTGTCGCACATACCACAGTTCTGCTCTTTGAATTCCTCTCCGAAGTAATGGAGAAGCTGTCTTCTTCTGCAAACCGGTGATTCCGCGTAATACTCCATTTCCTGGAGAAGTATGCGTGCATTTTCGCGTTCCTGCACGGGCTTATCCTTATTGAACTTCTCGAGTTTGTTCAGATCGTTGTGACTGTAGAACATGAGGCAAACGCCTTCCAGTCCATCACGGCCTGACCGGCCAGTTTCCTGGTAATAGCCTTCGAGAGACTTTGGCACGTCATAGTGAACGACGAAGCGCACGTCGGGCTTATCAATGCCCATGCCGAATGCAATGGTGGCGACGATGATATCCACCTCTTCATTCAGGAAGTCATCCTGATTTTTGATCCGCACGTCGGGATCGAGACCGGCATGGTAAGGTGCAGCCTTGAACCCGTTCACGTTAAGCAATTGGGCGATCTCCTCAACTTTCTTGCGGCTAAGGCAATAAATAATGCCCGACTTTCCTTTGTGATCCTTCAGAAACTTGATCAGTTGTTTCTTTGTCTCTTTTTTAGGTCTGACTTCGTAATAAAGATTTTTCCGGTTAAAGGAGGAGATGAATACGTCGGCATCCTCCATTTGCAGATTTTTCTGGATATCGATCTGCACTTTCGGTGTCGCGGTGGCAGTAAGTGCGATGACGGGCATGTTGCCCAGGTTGTAGATCATGGATTTGATCCTTCTGTATTCCGGTCGGAAATCGTGCCCCCATTCTGAAATACAGTGCGCCTCATCGATGGCGACAAAGGACACATTGACTTTCTTAAGAAACTCGATCGTCTCTTCTTTATTCAGCGATTCCGGCGCAACGTAAAGCAATTTTACGTTGCCGTTCATACAATCTTTCTTGAGCCTTGTGATTTCACCCTTGCTGAGCGTGGAATTCAGGAACCGGGCGTTGACGCCATAGGCGTTCATCTGGTCTACCTGATTTTTCATCAACGCGATCAGCGGAGATATGACAATTGCAAGGCCCTCTCTGATCATCGCAGGCAGCTGATAGCAAAGCGATTTGCCTGCACCTGTGGGCATGATTACAAAAGTATTCTTTCCGTCCAGTAAATTACGGATGATGATTTCCTGATTACCGCGGAAGTGGCTGTAACCAAAGATCTCTTTCAGTCTTTCTTTTAGTATGTCTTTCTCTTCGACCAACATGTCTTCCTCTTGATAAAAACCTAAAATT
>DASPNN010000753.1:0-7371 GCA_035626495.1 Chryseosolibacter sp. | reverse complement strand
GATTTTATCTTCCGAATTGCAACCGTGATGGTAATTTCAATACGGCGTCCGGGAAAGCGGTGTTCAACGTAGCACGGTTTTGTGAGACTAAGCTCCAGGAAGATGAGTTGCTTATGATGACCATCCGCAGTCATGACCAGTTTAATACAACCATCTACGGACTTGATGACCGTTACCGCGGGATCTACAACGAGCGACGGGTGGTGCTCATGAACGCAGTTGACATGCAACAGCGTGGCTTGCTTGAGGGAGATTGTGTGGATTTGTTCAATCATTCCGGAGGAAGAGAGCGCACCGCGCGCAAATTTCTCGTTGTGGGATACCCAATTCCGAAAAAATGCGCCGCAACCTATTTTCCCGAAGCCAATGTTCTTGTACCCGTTGATAGTGTGGCTGACAAAAGCAACACACCGGTATCAAAGGGCGTGGTGATCAAACTCCGCAAACACATTGAGTGATAAAATGAAAACGATAGGAAGCGAATCTGTCGAGATCAGAAAGGTGGAAGGACAATCGGTGTCTCACGCATGGGACGATGTCTCCGTCGAAGAGCCTCTCGAGATCAGGCTGATTTACGACTACGGGGGTGTGCGGGAAGAGAAGGTGATTTCGGTCACGATGCGGACGCCCGGTCAGGATGAGCTGCTGGCTGCGGGGTTCCTGTTCACCGAAGGTGTTATTCGCGGACGCGATGAAATCGAACGCATTGATTGCGACCCCGAACGGAATGCTGCGGCCGTCGTATTGAAGCCGGATGTGCGGCCCGTGCTGCCGGCTGCTGATCGTAACTTCTATACGACTTCCAGTTGCGGTGTCTGCGGGAAATCAAGCATCGACTCCATTCGCGCAGTTTCGGTCTTCAGGGACGCCCATGCGTTACACGTCTCAGTCGAGACTATTCAACGGATAGCCAAGCAGTTAGATCACCAGCAAGTGTTGTTCAAACGAACGGGAGGCGTTCATGCTTCCTCTCTGTATGAATCTTCAGGAGAACATCTTTTTCTTTGCGAAGATGTCGGCCGGCACAACGCGCTCGACAAGCTGATCGGTGCCGCGCTCCTTGAAGGAAAGCTTCCGCTCCATAATAAAATACTCTTCCTGAGCGGGAGAATCAGTTTCGAGCTCGTTCAAAAAGGCTATATGGCCGGAGTAAGCGTGATCGTCGCCGTGGGCGCGCCTTCGACCCTCGCAATCGCGCTGGCCAGGGAAACCGGGATTACACTCGTCGGTTTTCTGCGCGGCGACAGGTACAACGTCTACGCTGGCTGGGACCGCATTTCTGTTCACTGATTTCAGACGGCGATGCTGAGCGGGCTCGTCGCGGCATTAAATGCATTAGGGCGTTCGCGGAAAAGCTCCAATTAGAACAATCTGCTTCGCTCTTGGGAACGGTGTTCTCTGAAGTGATGTGCACTGAACTATCCTGTACTTTCCTGCTCAACAAACCGGTTGTTGAATCTTGCCATTGCGACGCTTATTTCGTAGAATTGAGATACGCTGAACCCTAAGTCCATGCAAAACCTGTTTGAAGAGATCGATGAGAATTCCAAAGTTCCCAAATATCAGCAGGTCGCGGATTTCTTTATTTCCACGATCGGATTGGGAAAAGTGAGGGTGGGTGATAAAATGCCCTCCATCAATGAGACCAGCGATGAGTTTATGCTCTCGCGCGACACAGTCGAAAAAGCGTACCGTAACCTCCGGCGGCGCGGGATCATCACCTCGGTCCGCGGGAAAGGATTTTATGTCACCAGCAATTGCAAGAACAACGGCAACAGGATCCTGCTTGTGTTCAACAAGCTGAGTGATCACAAGAAAATAATCTATAACTCGTTCATAAAACACCTGGGCGACACCGGTACGGTTGACCTGCACATACATAATTCCGACAGCGGTACGCTCGAAAAGATCATCGTCGAGAATCTGGGAAGGTATGATTTCTATGTGATCATGCCCCATCTCCGCGAGGACCAGCAAAGCGTCAAAGATGCCATCAACAAGATTCCTACCGAAAAGCTTTTGCTCATCAACAAGGATATGGATGGCATTCATGGAAATTACGGGTGCGTGTATGAGGATTTCGCCGCCGATATCCGGCAGGCATTGAATACCGGGCTTGAAAGGATCAACCGGTATACGAAACTTTTTCTGGTATTCCCCGACACGCACTGCTATTGTGAAGGCATCAAGGATGGCTTTGTGTATTTCTGCCGCGAGAACGGGCTGAAATACGAGGTGATAGGTTCCGCGGCCGAACAGCATGTCCGCGCAAGGGAGCTTTATGTCGTGATCGAAGAGGCCGACCTTGTCGAGTTACTCAAAAAGGCCACTGCAAAGAACCTTAAGCCAGGCAAAACTTTCGGCCTGATCAGCTACAACGATTCTCCGTTTAAGGAGATCCTCGCAGGAGGAATCTCTGTGTTGAGCACTGATTTCGTGCGTATGGGCGCTGAAGTTGCCAACATGATCCGTACCGGAACGCGGGTAAAAGCCAAAAACCCTTTCTCGCTCATCATCCGTCGTTCGATTTAGGGCGAGCGCCGTTTTCAGCGGCATTGGTCGGATATTTTTCTAAAATGGTGAACTCAGGGACATCCATCCATGTTGCCGTATTAATTCCCCATTTTTCGCGTTCGCTATCATGAAGCTGCCTTTTATTTTTCTTTTCTGCGGCATTGCCCTCGCTGCTGCTGCACAGGATCCGATTATATACGAAATCAACAACGGGTCCGTCCATTTCAAGTCTGAAGCGCCGCTCGAGATCATCCAGGCGCAGTCCGACCAGCTGAAAGGCCTGATCGATTTTACAAACCAAACTTTTGCGTTTTCGATTCCGGTGACTTCCTTTATGGGATTTAACAGCGCGTTGCAACGGGAGCACTTCAACGAAAACTATATGGAAACAGACCAATTTCCACGGGCCACATTTTCCGGCCGGCTGATCGAATCCATCGACCCATCGCGGGATGGCGAATATATCGTGCGGGCGAAAGGCAAACTATCCATTCACGGTGTGGAACACGAGCGCATCATTCGCTCCGCTGTAGAGGTAAGGAATAACACGATCAGGATTCATTCCGCGTTTTCAGTGCTGCTGGCGGACTTCAATATCGGTATACCCAAAGTTGTGCAGCAAAAGATCGCCGAGGAGATCAGGGTAGAAATCAATGGAAATGGAAACCTGAAATAAATGCGAACCAGGCTCGTCCTTATTCCCTTTTTGCTCTTCCTTAGTCCTTTTGTCTTTAGCCAGGCCCCGCATTTCAGGAAACACACGCTGCCGCAGGAATTCAAGAACGCCCACGTTAATCATATCCTGCAGGATCAAAAACATTTTATGTGGTTTGCCACTTCGATCGGTCTCATCCGGTTTGACGGCCACAGTTACAAATTGTATTTGCAATTCAGCGACGGCAACGATGCGACAGTTCTTTTCGAAAGCAGCGATGGCACTCTGTATTCCGGCTACAATGATGGAAAGATCGGCACCTGGCGGGAAGGCGCATTTGTCTCCGTATTGCAAATTCCGGGGTTCGGGGGAGCGCCCATTACAGGCATCATCGAAGACCGGGATCGCCGCGTGTGGGTATCGAGTTATGGCAAGGGTATGGCGGTCATTGCCGGTGGACAAATCACGCACATCGATCGGAGCCGCGGCCTCGCGGATGAGTTTATTTATTGTCTTGCGCGTGCCGGCGATGGCCGGATTCTGGCGGGCACGGATCGCGGGATTTCGGTGTGTTCCTTTGACGGCAAGCTCACGCGTGTGGATGTGCTGACGACGGAAAATGGACTGACTGATAATATCGTCACGGCGCTTTCGGTTGCGACTGACGGCACGGTCTGGGTCGGAACGGACTCCGAAGGTATTTGCTCCCTGGACCTTCGGTCCGCGCGGTTCAGAAGGGTTGCCGATCCATGGAACCATGGCCGCGTTACAACAATCCTTCCGCTCGAACATACAATCTGGGTCGGCTCCGCCATGCACGGCGTATTTGAAGTCGACAATGCCGGGAGTTTTGTGAATGAGATCAATCGCGAAGACCGGAAGCTTCCGATGCGGGTGTCAGACCTTTGCTCCGACGAGGAGGGAAATATCTGGATCGGTGGTCCCGGGAATGCGCTGTTTTCCGGCAACCGGACCTTTTCGTTTATCACAGAATTCAATGGGAACGACATTTCGAATATTCAGGCCGTTTTATGCGCCCGTGATGGCAGACTTTGGTTTACAACAGCGCAGGGAGCGTATTCAATTGCCCAGTTAAAATCGCGGGAACACGTTCCGTTAAAACTTACTGATGAAAAGCTCGTTGGCGCTCAAATCATAAGCTTGTTCCAGGATGCTGCAGGCTACATATGGATGGGAACGTTCGATCATGGCGTCTTCCGGTACGACGCCTCTTCCGGAAGTCTGTTACAGCTTACAGAGCAGCAAGGGCTGATCAACAACAACGTGCTGTCTATTGCCGGACGCGACAATGAGGTCTGGCTCGCCACACTCGGCGGCGTTTCGCAGTGTACCGTGGGCGGCCCTGCTGATAAGCCCGTGTTCAAATTCAATAATTATACCACCGAAAGCGGATTGGGCAGTAATTACATTTACAAGATTTTCATCGACAGCCGGGATCGGGTCTGGTTCGCCACGGACGGCAAGGGGGTCACTGTCAGGGAAGACAGCACCTTCAGAAACTTTTCGCTGAACGAAGGCTTGAAAAGCAATATTGTCTACTCGGTGACAGAAGACGCATCGGGCGCAATATGGCTCAGTACGTCGAACGCCGGTATCTACAAGTTTAATGGTTCGAGATTCGAGCCTTTTATGCCACATAATGGTTTGCGTGACTTGGCAATTTCATCGATCATCGGAGAAAAAAATGGCAACATCCTGGTCGTGAGCAAGGCCGGCATCGATATACTCGACCCGTCGTCTGGGGTGATTTTTTATCATGGGGAAGAATTTGGAATGACCGAGATCGACCCGAACCTCAATGCCTATTCCAAAGACTCGGCAGGCAATGTGTGGGTAGGAGCGCGCAATGGAATTATCCGTTACGCAACAAACATTCCGCCCATGAGGAAATGGCCGGTGACCGAGATCAACGAAGTGCAGGTATTCCTCAGTAAAATCGACACGTCGGCAAATGTTTTCGAGCACGACCAAAATCATGTATCGGTATCGTACATGGGATTCTGGTATCACGATCCGGCGGAAGTCACCTACCGCCTTAAGCTTGAAGGTCATGACCGGGAATGGGTCGATTCGCGCAATCATTTTATCACGTATCCCAATTTGCAGCCGGGCAGCTATACGTTCATGGTGCAATCTTCTGCGACAAATTATTTTGAAGGGGCGCCCGTCCGGAAATTTACCTTTACGATCCGTCCGCCATTTTATAGCGCATCGTGGTTTTACTTGCTGTGTGCGGTGGCAACAGGGGGGTTGCTGTTCTTGTTCATCCGGCGGCGCGAGAAAAAAATCCAGGCCGCTGAACGTGAAAAAAAGGAGAAGATCGAATTTCAGTTTCAGACCCTTAAAAACCAGATCAACCCCCATTTTCTCTTCAATAGTTTCAATACATTGATCGGGGTGATCGAAGAAGATCGTGAAACGGCGGTCAGCTATGTTGAAAAGCTGTCGGATTTTTACCGGGAGATCATTTTGCATCGGGAAAAGGATCTGATTCCCCTTTCCAAGGAACTCGAGTTGATCGACAATTACTATTTTTTGCAGCTTAAAAGATATAAAAAGAATTTCCGGATGCACGCAGCTGTACCCGATGAGAAGCTGCAGCACCGGATCCCGCCATTGACCCTACAGCTTCTTGTCGAGAACGCAATCAAGCACAATATCATTTCTAATGACAGGCCGCTCGTGGTTGAAATCTTTACCGAAGGTGACTATCTGGTTGTCAGGAATAATCTGCAACGGAAAGTAGTTCACGAGTCCTCCACCGGGCTCGGTCTGAATAATATCATGAACCGATTTAAATTGCTAACCGAAAGGAAAGTTTCCATTCGCGAATCAGAGGAATATTTTTCGGTTTACGTGCCACTGTTGAATCCAGGAAACGATGAAAGTAGCCATCATTGAAGATGAGGAAACCGCGTCCGGGCGGTTGAAAAAGATCCTGGCGGATCTGGATTCCCGTGTCGAGGTTGTTTGTGTGATCGAAAGCATTGAACGTGCCGTTCCCTGGTTCAAATCAAACCCGGCGCCAGACCTGATATTCGCCGATATACAGCTTGCTGATGGCCCAAGTTTTGAGATTTTCCGCCAAACGGAAATAGTTTGTCCGGTGATTTTCACGACGGCATTCGACAGCTACGCGCTGGATGCTTTCAAATTCAACGGCATTGACTATATCCTCAAACCGATCAAGCGGTCAGACATCGAAGCAAGCTTGAAAAAATATTCCAGCCTGCGGGGGGCGAATCATGCTGCCCTCATCGATTACAGGGAGATTCTTTCATCGTTAACTTCTATGAAGTCCGCTTTTCAAAAGCGTATTGTTGTCAGAATCGGTCAGACGATCCGGACTGTCGAGATCTCCGACGTTGCATATTTTTACACGGAGGAGAAGATCGCGTTCGCCTGTATGCGGGATGCAAAGCGTTTGCCCCTGGATTTTACCCTTGATGAACTCGAAAAGATTCTCGATCCATCGGAATTTTTCAGAATCAACAGGCAGTTCATCATTCACATCCGCGCAATCGAAAACATGTACAGCTATCCAAAGTCGCGCATTAAAGTCGTGCTCAAACCCCATTCGGAGACCGAAACGGTGGTCAGCGCTGAACGCTCACCGGCCTTCCGTGAATGGCTGCTCGGTAAAGGCTGACTTTTTCGATACCCGATTTTCCCTGCTCGGTCAGAATTAATCCTTGCTCGGAAACTTCTTTTTTCAGGGCTGTTTTGGTCAACATACCTTTCGGTATTGGTAGATTATGAAGCGGCCGAGATTGAAGTTTTCCGTACTTGTATCGTTTATTATTCTTGTAAGCCAGGGATGTGTTCATGAGCCCCTGGTGCCGCAGAATCCAGGCCCTGAACCCGGGCCGGTAACGGACGAGACTTGCGACCCGGCTGTCGTGTATTTCCAGAGCGAAATTCTGCCCTTGTTGATCTCCAATTGTGCAAAGGGCGGGTGTCACGACGCCGCGACCGCCGAAGACGGGATTATTCTCGACTCTTATGCGAATGTCATGAACTCGGATGTGATTGAGGCCGGCGACCCCTCCGACAGCGAACTGTATGAGCAAATTACCGAGGACGAGCCTGACGAAATTATGCCACCACCCCCAGCCGAACCGTTGTCCTCGCAGCAGGTGGCTGTGATCCGCAGCTGGATCTTGCAGGGTGCGAAAAACACG
>DASPNN010000752.1:0-4095 GCA_035626495.1 Chryseosolibacter sp. | reverse complement strand
GGCAGCCGCGAGCTCAGGTGTTCCTCCCGGTGTGACCTGACTGCCGGGGTGGAGTCCGAAAAGGTGCGATAGATGCCTGTGCGTGTCGCGTGGATCGTCCCAGTCCATAAACCATTCTTGCAACTGGCCGTGCTTTCCAATGTGATAGGGATACAATTTTCGATAGGCCTCCTCCAGCTTGGCGCGGAACCCGGCGTCGGTGTCCAGAATTTCAGCTGCGCGTATGCACGCGATGAAAAGTTCTCTGGCGATCGCCATGTCCATCGTGGAGGCCTTGGCAATCTGGAACTCCCGGCCGTCAATCTTGATCGTATTCTCCGGCGAGGTTGAAGGGTTGGTCACGAGGTACCCGCTCTTATCCTCGACCAGCCACGCAAGAAGAAACTCTGAAGCCCCTTTCATCACAGGCCACGCCCGTTCGCGCAGGAACTTTGCATCGCCGGTAAACAGGTAATGTTCCCACAGGTGCGTGCTCATCCATGCCCCGGCCATTGGCCAGCAAGACCAGCGGGGCTGACTTCGCGGATCCCACTCGTAGCCGCCCGGTGGCGAACTTTTTGCCCAGACATCAGAATTATGATGTGCGCACCATCCCTGCGTGATGCCGTAGTTGGTGGCCGCCGTAACCGCACCGTTCACGGCGAGCGCACGCAAAAAGGAGAACAACGGTTCGTGGCACTCCGTGAGATTGGTGGATTCCGCGAGCCAATAATTCATTTCTGTATTAATGTTCGTGGTGTAATTGCTGCCCCAGGGAGGCTGGACATGATCGTTCCAGATCCCCTGCAGGTTTGCCGGCATAGAACCGGGTCTTGAACACGCGATCAACAGGTAGCGTCCGTACTGATAATACAGTTCCACGAGATCGGGATCGGCTTCGCCTCGGTTAAAGCGCAGCATCCGTTGATCGGTGGGAAGATTTGCATTCGTGGATCCGAGGTCCAGCGAGACGCGGTTGAATAGCGATTGATAATCGGCGATGTGCGCCTGTTTTAATTCCGCATAAGATTTTTTCACTGCACGCGCGAGCGTCGCGGCGGCCTGCTTTGCCGCCTCCTTTCCATTCAGGCCGGGCGACTTGTCGAAACCGTTGAAGCTTGTTGCCGCTGCAAGGAGAATCGTGACCGCATTTGCGCCGGACACAGAAACCAATGAGTCGGTGTAGTTCACCGTTCCTCCCTCGTTCATCACCGTCATGTGGATACTGAAATTCATCCCTTCGCCACCCCAGTCATCGTAGACGATCTGCAACGGCTCCGACTCACGATTGGCTACATGCATCGGTGCCTTGCCATCCAGGATCAAGGCCCGTAGTTGCGTTCGGGTCCTGAACCTCAGCTTGCTTTTTAACCGCGCCTGAAAACTAATACTCTTTCTTTTGCCAGTACTCAATCGCATGACCAGCACACTGTCAGGATGGCTGACAAAAATCTCGCGGTTGAACGAAGCACGGTTGGTTGTGTATGAGGTTGTCGAAATGGCCGTGCGCAAATCAAGGCTTCTGCGGTAGTCCGGGGCGACAGAATCGCGCGGATCGAAATCCAAGGTAAGGCCGGCCATGTGCAGGTACCGCGCCGAATAAGGTCCCTGCATTTTTTTCCAGTACGATGCGGCCAGCGCATAATCGCCAGCGTCAACCGCGGCTCGGACCAGCGGGAGGTACTTCGGCCCGTCGGGGTTGTTGCCGGGCTGCGGATAACCCGACCACAGCGTGTGATCGTTAAGTTGAATCCGTTCGCTCACAACACCACCGAATACCATCGCCCCCGTCCGTCCATTTCCAAGAGGCAGTGCCTCCTCCCATGCGGTAGCGGGCTTCTCATACCACAACGTGCTGCTGTTATCGCCGGTCTTCTGCGCCGCCGACGTCACGGTGACAATCAGCGCAAGACACGAACATATGATGTTGTTGCTTTTCCATGCCCCTGAATTTTTCGCCTGCAGCCCGGTGGCCGTGTGATGGACACGCGCAACCTCCATTTTAAGAGCTGACCAGAAAATCAATAATTCCATTGAATCGACACTTTTTTTTTGACAAGCTAGTCCGAACGCTCGTGACACAGGTGGAAGATTCCAGTCAAAGAAGGGGAAAGAACGTTCTGCGGACGGAAATGACCGTCAGGGACGGCAAGAAAGGGTCTGGGCATTCAAGAAAGACTTTGGAAATGATTTGTTCCCTGACAGGTTCACCTTCGTTTCTTCGAAGTTTTTTGAACAACTCAATAGAATAAACGTATGGCGTCGGCTTGCGAAGTTCAAAGATTCAATTCCGCCCCCGGTGTCAGGGAAGCGTTGATTGTTCTTCGTCATCTTTTGTACAGCATGGCCGTTTTTCAGCGCACGTTGATAAAGACGATTGCCTGACGGGATGCAACCCAACCCAAACAAAGTAACTATGCGAAAACTATTACCCAAACCGAAACTTCGCCTGAGAATCACATTCGTGATGCTGATGTGCGTGCAAGTTGCAATAGCACAACAGCAAACGATCTCGGGCAAGATCACGGCCGGAAAAGACGGCTCGCCGTTGCCCGGTGTGAACGTGATCATTGAAGGAACCACCCAGGGCACCACATCCGATTCGGATGGATCCTACAAGCTCGAAGTGCCCGGCAGCGACGCGATCGTCGTATTCTCATTCATCGGGTTCACGACACAACGCGTGCCCGTCGGAAATCAAACCACGATCGATGTGACCATGGATGAAGATCTCACAACCTTGCAGGAGGTTGTCGTGGTGGGATATTCTTCCCAGGAAAAGCGGGGGCTGACGGGCGCCGTCGCCACCGTTTCGCCAAAAGACTTCGAGCGCGTGCCGGCGACGAATCCACTAGAAGCTTTCCAGGGGCGGATGCCGGGTGTACAGATCACGAACAGCAACGGCTTGCCCGGCTCGGGCGCGCAGGTGCGTATCCGCGGGATTCGCAGCAACAGCACGAGCAACTCAGCGCTGTCACCTGTCTACGTTGTCGATGGCGTGATCACAGACAATATTGACGGCATCGCGCCACTGGATATCGAATCGGTGTCGGTGCTGAAAGATGCGTCGGAAGCTTCTATTTATGGAGCACGCGCCGCGAACGGTGTCGTGATCGTACAGACAAAAAGGGGCAGGCAGGCTTCTAAGCCCGAGATAACCTTTAATATGTTCGGCGGCATTCAAGGCAAGAGCAATCGCGAGCTCGAGGTCCTCAACGCCGCCCAATGGCTCGACCTCTGGACGGAGGCGCACGAGAATGGTGGAGTCACGCCCAACTGGGATGCCGACGACCTGGCCGATTATGAGGGCGTCGATACCGACTGGCTCGGGGTAATGAGACAACGCGGTGTTCTTCAAAACTACAACGTCGGGGTTTCCGGCAGCTCGGAGCTTTCCAACTACTACGTGTCTGCAAGTTATCTCAATCACAAAGGTGTTGTTGTCGCCACCGACTACGACAAGTACACCTTGCGTTTCAACTCCGATCACAAAATCGGCAAGCGTCTCCGCTTCGGAAACTCCTTGAACATCAATGTTTCGGAAGTCAATGGCAACGGTGGCGAGTACGAGCTCGCAGCCAGGAAAGTGCCGCTCACCCGTGTTTTCGAAGACGATGGATCCTGGGGACGGACGCGACATGTCCAACTCGAGCATCAGCATCAAAACCCGCTGTGGCGGGCAAGAAATGTCGTCGACAACAGGCAGTACAAAGACATACTTGGCAACATGTACCTGACGCTGAATATCATTGAAGGACTCGATATCACGGCGCGTGCAAACGTCGAGTGGAAGCACGGCTTCGAAACGGACTTCTCTCCGGGAGTCGACCCCGCATTCCTGTGGGAAGGCAGTGTCCGCAACTTTGTAGCTAAGCGCGAAACTCAAAACATGCACTGGATCACGGACTTCGTGGCCGAATACAAAAAAACGATCGGAACCGACCACAACGTCAAATTGCTCGCGGGATATTCCCTCGAAGAAAATGTTTTCCAGGACCTGGTGGCGACCGGCGGGGGAACGCCCAACAACGACATCCGTTACCTGTTTGCGACCGATCCAAACGAACGCAGAGTTCCAGACCGGTTTGATGGCCGCGACGTCAACGGAATCGACGA
>DASPNN010000751.1:0-4109 GCA_035626495.1 Chryseosolibacter sp. | reverse complement strand
GCCGAGCCGTCACAGAGCCGCGAGCCAGGTTCAAACGGACTCACCCTCAACACGGCCGGACAACTTGTTCTTTGCCAGCATGGTGACCGGCGCGTTGCCCGGCTGAACGCAGACCTTGATAAACCCGAGCCGAGTTTCATTACTTTGGCCGACCAATTCCAGGGAAAAAAATTCAATAGCCCCAACGATGCCGTCGTCAGGTCAAATGGCGAGATATTTTTTACCGATCCCCCCTATGGGCTGCCACAGCAGGAGAAGGACAGTTCCCGGCAGATCCCGTTTCAAGGAGTTTACAAAATTTCAACATCAGGTCAGGTTTCACTTGTGGTGGACTCTCTCAGCAGGCCGAATGGTGTCGCCCTTACGCCCGATGAAAAAACGCTGATTGTGGCCAACTCTGACCCCGGAAAAGCTATGTGGTACGTTTTCAATTTTACCGAGAACGATTCTGTATCCAGCGCGCGAATTCTCTTTGACGCCACGGCGGATACAAAAACGGGCAAAGGCCTTCCCGACGGATTGAAGATCGACAAGGCGGGGAACATCTTCGCGACAGGCCCGGGCGGCGTGTGGATCTTCAATGCGGAAGGCAAGCTTCTTGGAAAGATCCGGCTTCCCGAGGCCACCGCCAACTGCGCGCTTGCCGATGACGACAAGACGCTGTATATGACCTCCGACGCATACCTGTTGAGGATCAGAATGCGGTAAGGGGCACTGTGGCAAGAATGGAATGGACATATTCATTGAGGTTATTGGGTGGATCGGGTCGGTGGAGGTGTTGCTCGCGTATGGGCTGAATGCCTATCAAAAGATCAGGTCGGATTCGATGCAGTTTTACATGCTGAATCTTACGGGCGGCGTTTTACTGATCGTTTACACGGTGCATAAGCAGGCGTACGCGAGCGCGTTTATCAACATCTGCTGGGTGGTCATTGCGGTAATCGCCGTGGCCAATGTTTTCTCTAAAAAAAGCCGGAAACCTAAATCGTGATTGCCGCCGGGGAAAATATCAGAATGCAACGATGGGTCCTCATCGTTTCTGTCTGCTTGCTGCTGACGAAAGTGGCTGCGTACTTCCTGACCCATTCGGTAGCCATTCTTACCGACGCGCTCGAAGGCATCGTGAACGTTGTCGCCGCCCTGCTTGGATTCTACAGCCTGCACATATCCGCCAAACCCAAAGACACCGATCACCCGTACGGGCATGGAAAGATCGAGTTCATATCGGCAGGTGCCGAAGGGATCATGATCTTTGCCGCGGGGATCTTTGTCCTGATCGAAGCGTTCAACAAACTAATCGAACCTGCGCCATTGGAGAGCCTCGAAGTCGGCATCGCGCTGCTCGCCATAACGGCGATCGTGAATTTTTTCATGGGTTCGCTTTGCAAACGTACGGGCAACAAAAACAAATCCCTGCCCCTGATCGCAACGGGGAACCACCTCCATTCCGACAGCTATTCAACGGTCGGGGTACTAGCAGGGCTTGCATTGATCTTTGTGACCGGCATTTACTGGCTGGACAGTGCGGTGGCTGTAATCATGAGCGGTATCATCATGTACACGGGATTCAAGATCATCCGATCGTCTGTGGCAGGCATCATGGATGAACGCGACAAGGCCCTCCTTGAAGAATTCATTACCGTGATAGACAGGAACCGCAGCCCGAACTGGGTCGACCTGCACAACCTAAGGATCATCAAATACGGCAGTACGTTGCACCTGGATTGTCACCTGACTGTGCCTTGGTACCTCAATGTTCATGAAGCCCATGACGAAGTGGAGAAACTGCGCAACATTACCGAAAAAACTTTCGATCCGGCTGCCTCAATCGAGATGTTTGTTCATTCAGACGGGTGCATTCCAGCCTCATGCCCGATTTGCATCAAGAGCGATTGTCATGTGAGGCATCACGCATTTCAACGGAGAATTGAATGGAAAGTGCAAAATGTTCAAAATGACCGGAGGCATCATGCAGAAACCTGATCATCCAATTTCGATCACCACGTCGTCTGTGAGCGGATGACCAACACAGGTGAGCACATAGCCCTCATTGCGTTCGGATTGCGATAAACCTTCTTCCTCATCGAGCTTTACCTTGCCGGAAAGTGCTTTGCCCCGGCACGCCGTGCACAGACCGCTCTGGCATGAGTACGGAAGATCGATGCCCTGGTCGAGTGCTGTTTCGAGTATGGCTTTGTTGGCTGGCACCAGGATCTTATACTCCTGGCCGTCGTAGCGGATGGTCACCTCACGGTCCTGCAGTTTTTCGGACACAGCGGCCTCGTTTTCTTTTTTCTGATCCTTGTCGATCGTACCCTGGACAAAACTTTCCTTGAAGATCTTCTGCTCCGGAATATGGCGCATCGCCAGCAACGACTCGACATTTTTCATCATGCCCTCCGGGCCGCACATCAAGTACGTTGTATTATTAATACCCCAGTCGGGTATCCGCTCGAACAGCTTGGTCAGCATTTCGTGGCTGAGCAGCCCGGAATAGCCCTGCCAGTTCATAGGGGCATTATCGAGCACGTGAATCACATGCAACCGCCCTTCATATTTTGTCTCCCACCGCGCAAGTTCGTCCTTGAAGATGATGCTGTCGATATCGCGGTTGCAGTAGATCAACGAAACAATGCTCTCGGGCTCCTGGGTGAGCATGCTTTTGATAATCGACATCATGGGGGTGATCCCCGAGCCACCTGCAAACATGACGAGGTGCCTTTTGTTCGTTTTGATGTATTCAGTCGTAAACTGGCCCATCGGTTCCATGACCTTGACACGCGAGCCGGGCTTTAGGTTTTCCGCAAGCCAGTTCGACATGGCGCCGTGCTCGACGCGCTTGACCATGACGGCCAGATCGTGGTCGACATATGGGGAGCTGCAAAGCGAATAGGCGCGTCTCACTTCCTTCCCGTTCATGGGAACGATCAGCGTGAGAAACTGTCCGGACCTGTATTCGATTTTCGGTTCTGGCTGCTCAAATACGATCGAGATCGCATCCCGGGTTTCATGCACAATGTCCTTAACTTTCAGATCATGGTAGCGTGGGCCGCCGTGGGAATCTGCTTTTTTCTCCTTTTCCTTTTTAAAAAAACTAAACGCCATCGTCAATTTTGAATTACACGGAAATGCTAATTATACCGTCTGCCTTGGAAACCCGCCGGCAGGAGCTTTGGTTCTCACCACCGGCCCTAAGTGGAATATTCAAATTAAAACTTGATGCCAATCAACCCTTATTTCGCGAGGAACGGCATTTCATGGCCGATTGCCCGGAAACGCACAATTACCCCTCCCGGTGATCAAGAGCGCAAAAATAAGAAAAAGCCGATTGTAACAAATTCACACGATTACAAGCCGTAGCGATCGGCACTTTTGGTCAATGGACGAACAGACCTTAACTTTACGCTTTAACATCGCTGTTGTGCAACTAAATACCTTGAATGCGATATCGCCAGTGGATGGCCGATATTTCGAAAGTGTTAAATCCCTCAGTGCTTATTTTTCTGAATTCGGACTGATACGCTACCGGGTGCAGGTCGAAATCGAGTACCTCCTTTCCCTGTCGGCGGTACTTCCGGAACTCACCGACTTTCCTGCCCACCAGATAAGCGAAGTTCGCCGGATTTACAAAAACTTCACCGAGCAGGACGCCGGGGATGTCAAGGAGATTGAAAAGACCACCAACCATGACGTAAAGGCTGTCGAATATTTCCTGAAAAAAAAGTTTGAAAGTCTTAAGCTTGGATACCTGAAAGAATTTATCCACTTCGGTCTGACTTCCCAGGACATCAACAATACGGCAATTCCATTGTCGCTGAAGGATTTTATTCAGAAGGAATACCTGCCCGGGCTTGAAGACCTGGTCCGCGACCTGAACCTGCTGTCGAAAGAATGGCAGGATATCCCGATGCTGGCGCGCACACATGGTCAGCCGGCCACACCCACGCGTCTTGGAAAAGAGATTGCTGTTTTTTCCGCGCGGCTGGAAAAACAGATTCATCTGTTGAAGCTCATACCACACGCCGCCAAATTCGGCGGTGCTACGGGCAATTTCAATGCACACCACGTGGCTTATCCCGAAGTGGATTGGCATCGGTTTGCCGACGAAT
>DASPNN010000750.1:0-2732 GCA_035626495.1 Chryseosolibacter sp. | reverse complement strand
GTGCAGGACTTTTTACACGGGCGATCGCGACGCTACTGACGCCCCCCTCGATCATATACGCGGTGGACAAGCATCGCGGAGCTTTGGAACAACTTCCGGTCACGATCTGTGGAAATCTAATAGAAAAGCTCGCGCTAGATTTTACACATACCGACAGACTCCCATCCGGCCTCGATGGAATTTTGATGGCTAACGCCTTGCACTTTGTTCCTGAGAAACATCGATTCCTCGAAGCGATTGTTGGACACCTTCGACCGGTTGGAAAAATAATCGTTATCGAATATGATACCGACAAGGGGAATCCCTGGGTGCCGCATCCCATTTCTTTTAATACATTAAAAGCACTGCTCTCAGATTTGGGTCTTGAGAGCATTGAGACGCTGTACAGGCAACCGTCATTGCTGACCAACTACATGCTTTATTCTGCTGTGGCAACGGTCACGGCTTAACGTACCGGCGCAACTTGCAGGTAGCCCCACCCAAGAAACGGAAATGAGTCGTGTCGCAGCTGAGGCTCTTTGAAGATTTCCGGATTAGGAACTGCTTTGAAGAATACCGGTACGGCGCTTCCCTTTTGCAAGGCATCTCGACGGGAGCGCAGCTTCACCAGAATGTGCACAGGTGTCTCTCCTGCAGCGGGGTCGGCGCCGCCAAGCCTCAACACAAACCAATCCGGATCGGCTGAGTGCATGTGATAAAGTATGACTCGTTCAACCACGATACCTCCAATGGGTTCGGACAACGCTTCCTCAAACGTCACGGGGAGGCCGACATAGTTATGGCTTCTGAACCACGAGTTTAAGCGGCATGAATAAACGAACGCACGGAATCGCGTCATCACAGAACCCCCCGCGAACGTTACGTTGCGCCAATAACCCTTGACCAGGTCCAGGTCAAAAAGTGTTGTGGAAAAGAGCACAATCATCAGGATCGCCCCAGAGGCATTGGTAATCATGTAGGCATTCGCATCCTCGCGCGTAGATACAAATCCTGTGATCAAGTATTCGAAAGCAAAAATCGATGTCAGTGTGATTGCGATAAATCCATCGACTCTGCGGGTGAGCTGCGCAGCAGCATACGAAAAGACTGGAGAGTTATTCAGGCAATTGTTGATCATCACTACCCAAATGCGTACCACGACAATAAAAAAGACCACAAAAGCCGCCCGATGACCATGATATAGCAGGAAATCATAGATGCCATGAGAAATGCTTGCGATGCCGAATGCGCTTAACGCGGCAATCCATACTTGTTTGCGATCCCGTGAACGGAAGGCTCCGATAACGAGCCCGTAGGCGAGAAACGACGAATCGATCATATGGCCGACAACCGCCAGAAACGCCCGGCCATGAATAATGCCGTCGCTGATGTCTTTAAAATACAGCAGGTTCTCGACAAACGCGAATCCAAGCGCGCTGGCTGAGGCAAAAAGAATATAGTCAAGCGGCTCCCGAAATTTTTTTAAAAACAATAATAGAACAATCACCGGAAGTATTTTCGCAAACTCCTCGGGAGCTCCGATCATCAGAACGCAATAGAGAAGATCGTTGGCGATTGCTCCGCTGCGGGACCATCCCGAATAAAGATCAAACAGATCATTGAAGGCGATGACCGCCGGTACAAGCAGACATCCACATCCAAACATCGCAAGGAGCATAATCCGACGCGTCCGCCGGAACAGGTCGAGGCGAATAAGGAACATGAACCAAATTAGAGATACTATCAATGCAGCAGCAAAGCCGATGGTTTTGACAGGCTGCGTGATCGTCATTGCCACACGGAGAACGTAGTGGAAGATTTCTCCATTGTAAAGGTAGGTCCGCCGCGCCAGTTCGTGAGGAAATTTAGCTCCGGCGGTTTCCATGTCCAGGAGATCACGCAAAGCCGAATAATCGCCCGCATTTTTATACAGGGAAAGCAGCTCCCGGTAAGCGGCACGAAAATTTCCGCCAGCTATAGTCAGTTCTTCACGGAAATGCTGCGCGGCATTTTCCGGGTCACCTTTTTCCAAATACACGTCACCCTGGCAGAAATGCCGGTAGCCAAATTCCTTTGACCCAATGGAGCCCAGCCGCTCCAGAGCTTCCTCATAATCATTATCGATCGCGGCCATGACCCCCAGTCCGAAATTCCCGATGTCGCGGCTGGACGGATCCTTCATCGCTGCGATGTGCCCGTATTGAACAAGCAATGCGTTTCGGCAAGAGGCGTATTTACTGAAGGTGCTGACCTTTTGGATCAGCTCATAATGATATTCCGGCGTTTCGCTCAGCAAGTGGGCTGTCGACATATCCGCTTCAATCGTGCTGAGGCTGTCGGCCGGAATGCGGAAACTTGTTTTCTCCTGGTGCGGACCAAACAGACATACAGCGCCGACAGATGCGATCAAAATCGCCAAACAGCCGGTAACAGACTTTAGGAGCGTTAATTCAAAGATGCGTGACGTTGCCGGAAGTCCGCCGTGGCGGAAAAACAGGTACAGGATAATAAAGGCAGTCAACAACGTTACCAACAGCATCGCGGGAAATCTCAATATAAAGATAAGTCAGGAGGGCCGATTCGCGCGGGGGATGTATGTTTTCAACGAAAGATGCTGCGGGGAGAAACGTAAGAGGGGTAATCTCCCCAAACTGCGGTTACACAATTTCATGGTAAATCAAAATTGCTGCTCGGCACGGATGGCATTAGTTTTTATTACCAACAGTTGCAGTCTTAATACTACTCTATGTAAG
>DASPNN010000749.1:0-2273 GCA_035626495.1 Chryseosolibacter sp. | reverse complement strand
TGCCAACGTATTCTTTAAAAGTCAACGGTCGCACGTACCAGGCAGACGTCGAGGCTGACACACCGCTGCTGTGGGTTTTACGCGACCATCTCGGGCTGACCGGAACCAAGTACGGATGCGGGATCGCCCCGTGCGGGGCTTGCACTGTCCATCTCGATGACAATGCAGTTCGTGCGTGCGTCCTTCCAGTCGCTGCAGTCGGGACCAAGATCGTCACGACCATCGAAGGCCTGTCTGCAAACGGTGATCATCCTGTGCAGAAAGCGTGGAATGAAACCGATGTCGCGCAATGCGGATACTGCCAGGCGGGGCAGATCATGTCGGCTGCCGCCCTGCTGAAAAAGAATCCCGCACCAACGGAGGATCAGATCTATACGGCCATGAATGGCAATATATGCCGGTGCGGCACCTATCATCGGATCCGCGAAGCAATTGTCCTGGCATCATCCAAAATGAAATAACCATGGAGACCAATAGACCCAACCGCAGAGAATTCCTCAAGATCGCAGCCACCACAAGTGGAGGGCTGCTATTGGGCTTTCATTGGAACGACTCGTCCGCCTGCGCAATGGAAGTGCTGTCAAACGGCGACGCGATAGCGCTCGCAGATATTCCGTTCAACAGTTATCTTTCAATTGCTCCCGATGGGATTGTCACAATATTTTCTCCCAACCCTGAGCTTGGTCAGAATATCAAAACGTCTTTTCCCATGATCGTCGCCGAGGAGCTCGATGCGGACTGGTCGAAAGTGAAAGTCGTGCAGGCTGCCCTCGACACTAAGAAATTCGAACGCCAGCTGACAGGAGGAAGCGGAGCCATTCCGCATTCCTGGGAACGGCTGAGAAAGGCTGGGGCAACCGCCCGGCACATGCTGGTGGAGGCGGCGGCGAAACGACTGGGTCTTCCAGCCGCCGCGATGACAACCGGAAACGGATTCGTAATTCACGCGGAGACGGGCCGCAAGCTCGGGTATGGTGAGCTCGCCACGGAAGCATCTTCGATTCCCGTGCCGGCTGAAGTAAAGTTGAAGGCAATCCGGGACTTCAAGCTGATCGGGACACCCGTGCCGAATGTTGACAACCTTCCGATGATCACCGGTAAACCACTTTATGGAATTGACTTCTACCGGGAGGGCATGCTGCACGCGATGATCCAGCGCCCGCAGGCATTCGGAATGAAGCTGAAATCGGTCGACAGCGCAGCGGCGAAGAGCATGCCTGGTATCGTAGACGTTGTGACGTTCAAAAATAACGTGGCCGTTGTAGGCAAGTCAACCTGGCAGGTCAGCAAAGCGAGAAAGGCGTTGAAAATTGAATACGAGCGCGAAGGCAACATTGAAAGCTCGCCGGATCATGATAAGATCTTTTTGGATTTGCTGAATGGCAACGAAGGCGTCACGGTCAAGCGGAAGGATGGTGATGTTGACGTTGCTTTCGCGAACGCGGCCAAAGTAGTGACGCGGGAATACCAGTGCCCGTTCCTGCCGCATAACCCAATGGAGCCGATGAATTTTTTCGCCCATGTTCGCGAAGACGGAGTCGAGCTCATTGGACCAACGCAGACACCCGACATGGCTCGTAACGAAACAGCCAAGCTTCTCGGACTTGCGCCGGATAAGATCACGCTGGAGCTCACGCGCCTCGGCGGAGGTTTTGGACGGCGTCTGAAGGCCGATTACGTCCTCGAGGCTGCCGAGCTTTCCTCCATCATCAAGGCGCCTGTCAAAGTGATCTGGACGCGCGAGGACGATATGGGAGGCGGAAGCTACCGGCCGGCAGTACGGTACCGTTTCTCCGCGGCCCTTGATGCACAGGGAAAACTCATAGGATACAGGTTGCGCGGCGTCGGTATCAATGCAGGTAACACCACGCGGGAAGACAATTTTCCTTCCGGGGCGGTTGACAACCTTCTGATTGAAACCGTTGAATATAAATCGCCGATCACGACCGGTGCGTGGCGTGCGCCGATCACGAACTTCCTTGCATTTGCTGAACAGTCTTTTCTCGATGAGGTCGCATTTGAGGCGAAAGCGGATCCGGTAAAATTCCGGTTGGAACTGCTTGAAAAGGCTAAGCAATCCCCCGTCGGAGCCATTAAATATGACATTGCGCGTATGAAGGGCGTCATCGAGCTGGCCGCCGAAAAGTCGGGGTGGGGGACCCGCAAGAATGTGGCCCAGGGATTCAGCGTCTATTTCTCCCATCGGTCATACGTGGCGCAGGTTGCAGACATTGAGGTCAAGAATGGCAAGCCGGTCCTGCAAAAGATACATG
>DASPNN010000748.1:0-6296 GCA_035626495.1 Chryseosolibacter sp. | reverse complement strand
GACCTGGCGGAGGTTCTTCTCCATTTTTGTATCACCATTGTGGATCAGCCGCACATTGTTATTGGCCGCAAAGGTCGAATATACCGGAGCGATCTTGGCGCAAGCTTCGTCAAGAACATCCCCGGCTTTTTCCTGGGCCAGCAGATACGCCTCCATGTTGTCGTATGATTGCTCCGCAATCTCCTCCATGTTAACAATCTTGTGATAGTCCTCATTAAAAACTTTCAGCAGGATATCCCAGTAATTTTTAAAACTGTCGCGCAACGTAGCATCCGTTTTGAATGGCCTCAGCCGGCTGGCTTCACCGAGCGATTGACGAATTTCGGCAATAAGCTCCTGTCGCCTTTTCTCCATCTTCCTTGCCCTGTTGCCATGGGCAACCTCGCTCATATACGAAAGATACTTCCTGGACAATTCCTCCTCGCGATCGGTTAGATACTTCATGTACTCCACCGCAGTGGCGGGAGTTTGACTGAAAGAGAAAGAAAAAACGGCAACAAGCAACAGGGTAAAAAGAACTCGCATGGTCAGGGGTTTTTCAAGGTTAGCATATCGGACAGGATCCGGTAAGTCTCGTGAAGGTAGACATCGTTCTGCAATTTATCGAACCATCGCTTGTTGTATTCGTCGGCATATGCATCAACCAGCAGACGGGCCTGTTCGGTGCTGTTATTCCGGACAGTAAAAGCGGGCGATTCGACATTGCGGACTGAGGAAATAAATTGGCGCCTCGCCTGAATCTGGTCCACTTCGGCACAAAAATCCTCCGCGCCAAGGGACCACTGATGAGCCGAGCGCTCAATTTCCGAGATTTTTTCAGCCGCGGCGACGATCTCCCGGAAGACCTGACTGGCAGCGATGCGCTCCTGGCTTCGGCCACGGAGGGCCTGCCTGTTTATCGGCACAAGGGGTCTGTAAAAGGTGTTCTTGACAAGGGAATCGCGAATGAGGGAAAACGGCTGATCCTGCTCATGAGAATTCAGCGCATCAAAAACATCGGGCAGTTCGATATCGGGAACAAGCCCCTGCCCCTGAAGCGAGCGGCCGGTTACGCGGTAAAGTCTTTCGATGGTGATTTTTACAAAACCTTCACTCTTATCGATGGCATCTTCCATAGACAACGCTGTGGCTATTGGATTTATCGGAATAATATTTTGACCCGTAGCCTTCCCGTAGGTTCGACTGCCCACAACAAGCCCGCGGTTGTAATCCTGGATGGCAGCAGCAACAAACTCCGACGCTGAAGCGCTGTGGCCATTGACCATCACTACCAGCGGCCCGTCGTACACCGTACCGCGATTCACGTCTTTCAATGTCATGATCCGCTCCCGATCGCGTTGGATACCCAGTGGCCCTTCATCGATAAAAATCCCCGCCATCGCCAGCGCTTCATACAGCGATCCGCCGCCGTTGAACCTCAGGTCGAGTATCAATCCCTCGATGCCTTCTTTTTTCAATTTAATTACTTCCCGGGCCACGTCGTTCGCACACCGCGAACCTTCCGAAGCATGACCCCATTTTGTATAAAAGTCGGGCAAGTGGATATATCCGATCATTTGCTCCCCTTCCAGTACAAAGCTGCGGACAAAATTCTCTTCGGCCGTCATTTTCTCTTTCTTGAGGCGAACAGTCTTTTTTACACCATCCGCTTTCCTGACCGTGAAGTCAATTACGTGCGCATCGATTTCGTCGAGCAGCAGGTTGGCTTCTTCGATATTCATTTCCGTCAGATCGAAATAAGACTGGTCAGGAACCTGCAATGATACCAGAATGTCGGACACATGTAATTCACCCGACTTCCATGCCGGTCCGCCGGGTGTTAACGCACTGATGGTAATTTCACCTTGCGGGTTCTGGTCC
Organism: Chryseosolibacter sp.; assembly: GCA_035626495.1. Lineage (GTDB taxonomy): Bacteria > Bacteroidota > Bacteroidia > Cytophagales > Cyclobacteriaceae > Chryseosolibacter. The sequence continues at coordinate 4,436 of DASPNN010000748.1, read as the reverse complement.
AGGGTGAACCCAAAATAATAGTCGTCGGTACCGAGCCGACCGATGAAATTTTTCAGCTCCGTCGGTGAAAGATAGAGGGTGTGCGGGTCAAACACTGCAGTGAGCGCATGAAAGAAAGCCGCCCCTACGTGGTTAGAGATCTGCTCTGCATTCGAGACGACAAGGTCAAGCTTATGAAGCTCGGTCTTTTTTACCCGTGCGATCGCGTCCTTCCTTCTTTGCAAAAGGGTCTGCGAACAGCTTGTAGAGTCGCGTTCGGCGTACAGCGCGAGTCTTTCGAACACTTTGGATTTGATCCAAAGACGTTGACGTTCCTTCAGCGATCCCTCATCATTTTCCCATTGCGAAGGACGCTCATTAAATTGGACCTTTCCGTTGAAGACGATCTCCTCGGCGAATATTGCTTCAAGGTTACTCCTTGCGCGGCGCGCACTGGATTCAAACCGTTCACGCAGCCGGCCGAGAAAAACCCAGCTGTCGGTCCTGAACTCTTCGTCGATCCTGGTTTGATAGGGTTCGAGCCATGCGATGTCGGAACTCGTAAAATAGATTTTTTCAGGATCGAGCTCGTCAAGGACAACATCAAACACGTCTCTGGAGAAGTCGTCGTTCAAGTCCCTCGGAGAAACATGTTTTTCGGCCAGAATCTTTTGAAGATGAAGCGCCTCCTGCCTGAAATTTCTGTAGTTCTGTGCAACAACAGGCATGCTGATCATCCATAGGGCGATCAGCGCTGCCATTCTCCTAATCATTAAGACCACGATATTCAAAAACACTGCAAATTTTAAATTTCTCCAAAGTGGTGAAACAAGGGGTTGCGGGGAAACGCACCGGGGTCCAAATAGCTGCCACCAGTGTGTTGTTTTTTAACTTTGGGCTTCTAAGATACGAAGTCTTTAAAACATGAAAAACGTCTTTCATTCCGAGATCCTCCAACAGATCCGGGCGCTGGCCGGTAAAAAGGCCCTCGACACCTTCCTTGATTCTTACCTCGGAAACACCCATCCCCGGTATGACATCAGCGCGCCCACGCTGCGAAAAATTGCCCGCGAATGGACACGCAGTCACCGCGACCTGGATGCCGCCGCTTTCGCCAATGTTCTCACAAGCCTGATCCACGGTGAATCATCGACTGAAAAATGGATTGCGGGCATGCTGCTGGACTTCTCAACCCGGGAACAGCGCGAATTCGATCCGCGTTTGTTCGACGAATGGCTTGACCACCTTGTCGGATGGGCAGAGGTAGACGCGGTTTGCTCGAACAGCTATACGAAAACACACATACCCGCCAGGTTCAAGGAGTGGAAAAAGCTGTTAACAAAATTTTCCAAGGATAAGAATGTCCATAAACGCCGGGCCGCACTCGTCGCCTTGTGCGCGCCCGTAAGGTATTCCGATGACGACGATCTGGCCGATCTTGCGTTCGAAAATATTGACCGTTTAAGATCCGAGAAAGAAGTGTTGATCACCAAGGCGATTTCTTGGCTGCTGCGAAGCATGATCAAGCTTCACAGGCCACGCGTAGTTGAGTATATCAATGCGAATCGGGAAAAACTGCCGGCAATAGCGGTGCGCGAAACGTTGGTAAAATTGAAAACAGGCACAAAAACAAAACGAAAAAAAACAGCTGGTTGAGCCAGGCGTTTCTTTTAGATGCTGTTCTCTTGCTGTTTCGTATTTCTCCCCGGCGCAATCGGAATCGTCCTTTTGGTGTCTCGTCGTGTTGCTTGCGGTTGGATGAAGCGCGCCCCGTTGACTCTCATCGGCCTTTTCGTTCCGCATTTTCAATGCGTCTTTCTCGACTTTCATGTGCTTGCTCTAGAGGTCTGATTAATTGTGGGCCGGTCAACATAAAAAAGCACTATGCCGTGGAGGCAACAGATCGGGTCTAGCTCCGTAGCTGGCGGTAGGGAACTCACGGGCACAAAAAAACCCTCCGGACTTTTTATCCGAAGGGTCAAACGATGGGTTGTCAATCGTGGAGCCGCAGAGAATCGAACTCTGGTCCAGAGAAGATAATACCGTACTTTCTACATGCTTAGTTGATTTTCATTGTCGGGAGCAGCAAGGCAATCAACGGCCAAACTGCACCTTAGTTACTGTGTCTTAGCCGTGCTTAGCAACATCACACGGAGCAATTTTGCTGAACGACACCGCTATACCAGCGCCCGCAAAACAGAGGCACTGAGCGATGATGGCCGGGGAGCTCTAAGCTCAACCCTTAAGCTTGTCTTACGCTACGTAAGATTAAGCAGCCATGGCGTAGTTAGACTCGCCAAGTATGTTGTAGGACTATCTTTCAAGGCTCTCATCCCATGAGCCTGCATGCTTGCATACGTCATTACACGTCCTGTCAAAACCGGTCGGCCCCATACGTCAAAGAACAAAAATAATCCCGGCCTTCGCCGGGACTATTCTATCTACAAATATAGCATCAAAAAAGTTCGTGGCCAATTCAGGCGCTTTTAAGCTTGGTTTTCACATCCATAACCGGTTCGTGAAATTGTTCCTGCTCTGTGGAATCCTTTAGTGCCGCCGTCGATGCCAATCCTCCTGTAACCGTTTCCTGGACCGCATCAAAATATCCGGTGCCGACAAAGGCCTGGTGCCGCACGGCTTTGAAACCGACTTCCTGCATCTTGAATTCCTTTTGCTGCAGCCTGGAATACCCGAGCATTCCCTCCTGCCGGTAGGCGCTCGCCAACTCAAACATGCTGTAGTTGAGTGAATGAAATCCTGCCAGCGTAATGAACTGAAACTTGTATCCCAGATCGGCAAGCTCTTCGCGGAATTTGAACATCTCCTGCTCACCGAGCTTCTTGGCCCAATTGAATGAAGGAGAGCAGTTGTAAGCAAGCATCTTATTGGGATATACGGACTTGATCGCATGCGCGAATTCTCTAGCCTCGCCCAGGTCGGGATGTGATGTCTCGCACCACACCAGGTCTGCATACGGAGCGTAGGAAAGTCCGCGTGAAATCGCCTGTTCTATTCCGTTTTTGACTTTGTAAAATCCTTCGTGTGTCCGGTGGCCATAAATAAATGGCTTGTCGCGTTCATCGATGTCGGTTGTCAGCAAGTTGGCCGCATCAGCGTCTGTTCTTGCAATGATCACAGTCGGAACATCCAGTACATCTGCAGCGAGTCTCGCGGCGATCAGTTTGTCCACGGCTTCACGCGTAGGGACCAGCACTTTTCCACCGAGATGACCGCACTTCTTGGCAGAAGATAACTGGTCTTCAAAATGAACTGCTGCGGCTCCAGCTTCGATCATCGCCTTCATCAATTCAAAGGCATTCAGATTACCACCGAATCCAGCTTCCGCATCTGCGACGATCGGAGCCATCCAATGAACGTTTTCCTCGTTGTCGGTCAGGCTTTGGATCTGGTCTGCGCGCAGCAATGCATTGTTGATCTTGCGCACAGCTGCGGGTACGCTGTCGGCCGGATACAGGCTTTGGTCGGGGTACATCTGTCCGGCGAGATTTGCATCAGCCGCCACTTGCCAGCCGCTGAGATAAATTGCTTTGAGTCCGGCCTGTACCTGTTGGATCGCCTGGTTGCCGGTCAATGCGCCAAGCGCTGCAACGTACCGCTCGCTGTTTAGCAATTCCCAGAAGCGTGTTGCGCCGAGTCGTGCGAGTGTGTAATCGATCTTCACAGATCCGCAAAGTTTGATCACCTCCGCGGCGGAATAAGGTCGTTCGATGCCTGCCCACCGTGGATTGGTTTCCCATTCTTTCATCACCTGTTTTATGCGGTCATTCTTCGTCATAGTCAAATTCAGTTTTTAGTTTTGTATCAATTTTGTTTTTATTAGTTCAATCGAGGTAATTATAGGCTTTGAGTGTCAGGAAGTCGTCGAACTCCCCGCGAATCACGAGGCCATCCAGGATTACGCGGGCTTGTTCGGCACGTTTGGAATCGCGGGTGATGCCAGCCAGCATTTCACGTACCTTGGCAAATTCTTCCTTCTCGAAGTGTTTATAGAGATCTTTGGTCATGGGCCGTCCATCGTCAAGAATAACATCATTGTGGTGAACCCACTGCCAAAGCTGGGCGCGTGAAATCTCTGCTGTGGCAGCATCTTCCATCAGGTTATAAAGCGCGGCGGCGCCAATGCCACGCAGCCATGACTCAATGTACAGCAACGCAACGTTGATGTTTGTCCGTACCCCCTTTTCCGAGATGACGCGCGGTACAGCCGCAACGTTGAGAAGGTCGTCGCGTTGCACGTCCAGTTCAGTGAGCTGAACGTGTTTTTGGTGTGGTTCGCTGCCAAGCTTCTGATCGAATACCTCTTTGGCAATTTCCACAAGACGCGGGTGCGCAACCCAGGTTCCATCATAGCCCTGGCCGGCCTCGCGTTCTTTGTCGGCTTTCACCTGATCAAAAGCCCGCTTGTTTACCTCCTCGTCTTTGCTGGGAATGAACGC
>DASPNN010000747.1:0-6074 GCA_035626495.1 Chryseosolibacter sp. | reverse complement strand
ACCGATGTTCTTGCGAAGAAATCCCAGGTCGTAATTCTTGATGTCGATCCCATCGACTTTAATGGATCCTTTATTGACTTCGTAAAAACGATTCAGCAGATTAATGATAGAAGATTTACCCGCCCCGGTGGCCCCAACAAGGGCGACGGTTTCACCCTGCCGGATCATCAGGTTGATATCCTTAAGCACATACTGCTCCTCGTTATAGGCGAACCACACATTTTCAAACTCAACATCGCCGCGAACATGAATGTCGGCCTGCGTCCCGTTTACCTGGATGTGCTCCTCGTTGTCAAGCAGGTTTATAATTCGTGACGAGCTCACGATACCCATCTGCAGAGTATTGTACCGGTCGGCGATCATCCGGATGGGTCGGAAAAACATCTGGATATACATGATGAAGGCGATGAGTTTTCCAATGGTGATGCCGGTTTCTTCAAAATGGATCACTCCCTTTGCCCCATACCAAACAAGCAGGCCAATTCCGGCCGCGGCAATAATTTCAGCAACCGGGAAATAGATCGAGTAATATAACACCGACCGCAGATTTGCCTGCCTGTGCTCCTCATTGATGACCTTGAATTTTTCGAATTCCCTTTTTTCACTTGCGAAGATCTGCACAATGTTCATCCCGGTGATATGCTCCTGGACGAAGGTGTTCAGATTCGCCACGGCATTGCGCACGTCATTGAATGCCACCTTGATCTTCTCCTTGAAAATATAGGTGCTGATAATGAGCAGGGGTATGGTCGAAAGGCTGAGCAGCGAAAGTCTCCAGTCGATCACGAACATCATAATTAGGATGAATGCAACCTGCAGCAAGTCACTGACCATCGCGGCAAGACCCTCACTGAAAACATCCGCGAGTGTTTCGACATCGGATATCGTGCGCGTGACCAGCCTTCCGATCGGAGTTTTGTCAAAAAACCTGAGGCGGTGGCGGACCAGGTGTGCATACAATTTCGTCCGAATGTTCAGGATCACCTGCTGGCCCATCCAACCAGAGAGGTAAGTGTGAACATATTGAGCGACCGACTGCACGACCAGCAACACGAGCAGGATGATGGTCATTTGAGCCATGCCCTCATAGTCGCCAGACGCAACGTCGTCATCCAGTGTCCACTGCACGAGGAGCGGACGGATGGCAGACAGGACTCCAACAGCAAAAGTCAAAAAGATGAGTAAATAAAATTTGCCCCGGTAGGGTGTTACAAATTCCATCAGTCTTCGCAGGACCGACCAATCGATGATATTTCCGCTGCTTACTTGTTCTTTATCCACCAGGTCACTTAATAAAAATTGTCGAACGATATTTTACTTTCATCAGGTACAATCCGTAGGAGGGAACGTTGGCTCCGGCTTTTTTGCGGTCTTTACTTTGAATGATGTTGCGGAATTCCTGCATGGAGGTTTTTCCCGTTCCAATATCCAACAACGTGCCCACAATCGCCCGCACCATGCCCCTGAGAAACCTGTTGGCTGAAATGGTAAAAATTAGCATATCGCCTTTTTCCCTCCATTCCGCCGAGCGAATGTTGCAAAGAAAATGATTTACGTCAGTCTTTACCTTGCTAAAGCATTCAAAATCATGCTCGCCCCTTAATAACGCAGCCGCCTCATTCATGGTTTGAATATCGACCGGCTTAAAGAAATGCCAGGCGCGTTGCCGCATAAAGGGGTTTTTTCTACGGGTTATCTGGTAGCGGTAAACGCGCTCGATGGCATCGTAACGGGCGCTTGCGTCCGGACGCACTTTCCGTATTGACTGGATGGAAATGTCGGGCGGCATAATGGAATTGACCTTCGCGATAAACAACTCGGGGTCTATCTCGCGGCTCAGGTCTGCGTGAAAATACTGCTGCTCGCAATGCACGCCAGTGTCCGTTCGCCCGCTGGCCACAATTTTCACTTGCGTGCGAAAAACCATCGACAGTTTTTCCTCCACAACGGTCTGGATGCCGATGGCATTTGCCTGGCTTTGCCAACCGTTATAATTGGCGCCGTCGTATGCTATTTCGAAAAAGTAACGTACGCGTTCAGGCTGATCCATAGGGTGCTATGATGCCAACTCATAAATAACCGCCGCACCCTGGCCGACACCGATGCACATGGTTGCAAGGCCATATCTTACCCTTCTTCTTTTCATCTCATGCAAAAGCGTGCCGGTGATCCTCACACCGCTGCAGCCAAGCGGATGGCCGATCGCGATGGCGCCCCCGTTCACATTCACGATCTCCGGATCTAGGCCCAGCTCGCGAATGCAGGCCAGTGATTGCGACGCAAAAGCTTCATTCAGCTCTACAAGCCCGAGGTCGGCGATCGAAAGCCCAGCACGTCGAAGTGCCTTCAACGTGGCCGGTACTGGGCCCACGCCCATATGCGCCGGATCCACGCCAGCAACTGCCATGGACACCACCCGCGCCATCGGCTGCAAACCGGATCTTTTCAGCTGGTCTTCATCTGCGATCAGGCTCGCCGCGGCGCCATCATTGATGCCGGAAGAGTTTCCGGCCGTCACAGAGCCACGTTCGCGAAATGCAGGCTTTAGTGTTCCGAGCTTCTCCAGGGTGGTCTCACGCGGCTGTTCATCACGGTCAACCAGAGTTTTGTCGCCCTTGCGGGATTCTAACGGATAGGCTACCAGCTCGCTGAAAAATTTTCCTGTATTGAAAGCCTTGCGGTAATTGGTCTGAGATCGCAGGGCAAATGCATCCTGGTCGTCTCTCGACACTTTCCATTTTTCCGCCACATTTTCCGCAGTCTCCCCCATTGAAAAAGGATGGTACAGCTTTGAGAGCTTCGAATTAACAAACCTCCAGCCGAGGGTGGTGTCAAAAATTTCCGGCTTGCGGGAGAAAGCCTCGTCTGCCTTGGGCATCACAAACGGCGCACGGCTCATGCTCTCAACTCCGCCCGCAATATAGACCGAGCCATCGCCCGCCATCACCGCCCGCGACGCATCCATGATCGCCTGCAGGCCCGACGCACACAACCGGTTAACGGTAGTCCCGCCAACGCTCACGGGAAGACCCGCAAGCAAAAGGGCCATTCTCGCTACGTTCCGGTTATCCTCCCCTGCCTGGTTGGCTGCACCGAAAATCACATCCTCGATGTCCTGGGCCGCGATCGCGGGATTCCGGTCCAAAAGCTGTCGGATTACGAACGCTGCCATATCATCGGGCCGTTCCGATGACAGCACACCGCCATACTTTCCGATCGGCGTCCTGAGGATATCAATGATATATGCTGATTTCATAAAAAGACTCGTTCTTCACGCCGGATTATTTCATTCCAGGCGTGTGGTCAATGGGTCAAAACAATTACTTTTGCTGTCCGTCGAAAGGCGGCAAGTTAAACCAACACAAACATGTGGCAAAGAATTCAAACGGTATTTCTGGCACTGGTGATCACCAGCCTGATCGTATCAGTTTTTTTTCCGATCTGGTCTTATAGCGATCCGCTCGGGCAAAGCCATGCCCTTTACCCTTTGGAATACCGCACCGTTCAAAATGCCGAGAAAAATTCAACCTACATGCCGTACGCCATCACGGCAATACTCACGTTTGCAGCGGTCACCATTGCATTCATCGAAATCCGCAAGTACCGCGACCGCGTTCTGCAAATGAAGTTGGGCGCGTTGAATTCGCTTTTTATGGTGGGAACGATCGGATCGGCATATTACTTTTCAAACCAGCTTTTAAAGACTTTTCAGGGGGGAGGTTACGGACTTGGATTCTTCCTGCCAGCAGCAGCCGTCTTGTGTAACCTCCTTGCCAACACTTTTATTCGCCGCGACGAAAGGATTGTCAGAGAATCCGACCGGCTGCGGTAAAAGTCCCGTCTCATTGTTTATTGATCGATCTCATTAGCTGACAGACTGTCATAGATCCGTCACTGGAATAAAGTTTGACACCGCGTGGCCAGTTAATCACCCAATCATATGCAAGAGAAAGGCACCATTTCAATTCACACCGAGAACATCTTTCCGATCATCAAGAAATTTCTGTACTCCGATCACGAGATCTTTCTCAGGGAGCTGGTTTCGAATGCGGTCGATGCCACGCAAAAATTAAGGAAACTTTCTTCCCTGGGCGAATTCAACGGCGAGCTGGGTGATCTGAAAATAACCGTCAGCTTCGATAAAGATAAAAAAACCATTACCGTTTCCGACAAAGGCATCGGCATGACGGCCGAAGAAGTAAAAAAATATATCAACCAGATTGCATTTTCCGGAGCGGCGGAGTTCGTTGAGAAATTCAAGGACAAAGCCGATGGCAAAGACATTATCGGGAAATTCGGATTGGGATTTTACTCGTCGTTTATGGTCGCCGACAGAGTGGAGATCATTACCCGCTCATACAAGGCTGAAAAAGATCAGGCAGCGCGGTGGGAATGCGACGGCTCCACGGAGTTCGAGCTTTCGGCGACTGCCAAAGACGAGCGTGGAACAGACGTGATCCTGCACATCAATGCCGACTCCGAGGAATTCCTCGATGAATGGCGGCTGAAATCGATTTTGGAAAAATACTGCAGATTCCTGCCCGTAGAAATCAAGTTCGGCACGAAGGACGAAAGCATTGAGGATGGCAAAGACGAAAAAGGTGAGACGAAGTACAAAACGGTTACCACAGACCGGATCATTAATAACACACAGCCGCTTTGGACCAAGTCGCCGGCAGATTTGAAGGACGAGGATTACCGCAAATTTTATAAGGAGCTTTATCCCTATTCAGAAGATCCGCTATTCTGGATTCATCTCAACGTCGACTACCCGTTCAACCTGACCGGAATACTTTATTTTCCCAAAGTAAAAAACGACTTCGAGGTTCAGAAAAACAAAATCCAGCTTTACTCACGCCAGGTCTTCATTACCGACGAAGTGAAGGACGTCGTACCGGATTTCCTCATGCTTCTGCATGGCGTGCTGGATTCGCCCGACATCCCGCTCAACGTTTCGAGAAGCTATCTTCAGTCAGACGCGAACGTGAAAAAGATCAGTCAACACATCACGAAAAAAGTCGCCGATAAACTTCACGAGCTCTTCAAAAAGGATCGCAAGGACTTCGAAAAAAAATGGGATGACATCAGCATTTTTGTAAAATACGGCATCATCAGCGATGAAAAGTTTTACGAACGCGCCAAGGACTTCGCGCTGCTGAAGAATGTCGATGGTCAGTACTTTACCCTGGAAGAGTACAAGGAAAAAGTCAGCAGCAACCAATCCGACAAGGACAAGCAGCTGGTGTATATTTACGCGTCCGATAAGGGCAAGCAGGATAGTTTCATTCAGGCGGCAAAAAACAAGTCATACGACGTGCTGCTCCTGGACGGCATCCTCGACAGCCACTTTATCAATACACTGGAACAGAAGCTTGAAAAGACACATATCAAACGCGTCGACAGTGATACGGCCGACAAGCTGATCGACAAGGACGAAAAGGTGGAAAGTGTTTTGAGCAAGGAGGAACAAGACCAGGTGAAAGGCATTTTTGAAAAGGCCATCAATAACAAAAGCATGACTGTGGCGGTTGAATCGATGGCGCCCGATGACCTTCCGGTTGTGATCACCATGAGCGAATTCATGCGGCGTATGAAAGACATGGCCAAGATGGGTGGTGGCTATGGCTTTATGGGCCAGATGCCGGACAACTACAACGTGGCGGTCAACGGCAATCACCCGATCATACAAAAAGTCCTCAAGGCCGACTCGGACGAATCGAAGTCGAAGCTCGCCAAGCAGGCGTATGACCTTGCGTTGTTGTCCCAGAACATGCTCACCGGCGCCGACCTGACGAATTTTATTCGGCGCAGTGTCGAGCTGGTTTCATAAGCCGAGGCATCAAAATTTCTAATCCCCGGATATCCGGGGATTTTTTATTTTTATACTTTCCGGCATTTTTAAACGTTAACGGGGCATGCGAATCCTTTTGGCATTCATACTCATGATGAGCTTCTGCGTGGTGGCGGCACAGGATCAGCCGCAGGAGCCGGAGGAAGACCAGCGTTTTACCATAGACACGCCGGTAACGCTTGATTTTGAGGAAGAGGAAAAGGAGGAAGCGCCGAAAAAGAAA
>DASPNN010000746.1:0-3411 GCA_035626495.1 Chryseosolibacter sp. | reverse complement strand
GACACCGAGGAGGGCAGTTCGAAACGCTCCGTCGCGCTCATCATTGCCGCCCAAAAAATTGAGCATTATGAGATCGCCACGTACGGTGGTCTGGCAACACTGGCCAAAACCATCGGCAATGAAGAGATCGGAAATATCCTCGGCGAGATCCTCGAGGAAGAAAAGGAGACTGATGAGCTGCTGACCGAGCTAGCCGAAAACAGTATCAACCTTTCGGCAGTGGCCGAGGGCGAGGATGAGGTGGAATAAGAAAAAATATCCGTTTTTTGTAAAGTCAGGTTAGATTCCCTAACCTGACTTTATTTTTAACACCTAATGCTCCATACTATGAACAAGAAGCGACCTGCCAAGAAAATCTCTTCAACCTTCAACCAGTTTTCAACGCGTGTGACCAAGCTTGCGGGAAGGCCGATTGCAACCATCCTGGCCTTTGGAGTAATTATGATTTGGGGGTTCACGGGACCATTTTTCGGCTTCAGCGACACGTGGCAACTGATTATCAATACCGGGACGACCGTGGTCACTTTCCTGATGGTGTTCATTATTCAGCAGTCTGTGAACAAGGATACAATGGCTATTCAGCTGAAATTGAACGAGCTTATAGCTTGTCATGAGCGCGCAAGCAACCGCGTCATCGACATTGAGGACCTGACTGAAGGGGAGCTGGAAGTACTCAAGAAGTTTTACGTCAAGCTGGCGGACCTTGCAGAGAAGGAGGGTGACCTTTTCAGTTCACATTCAATAGACGAAGCCGACGAATATCACCGCAAGAAAGTTCGGGCGCCCAAGGGACCTTCACGGTGATGGCTTTTGCAGGCGTGTGACGCGATTAGCGGCGGTTATGCGTCGTGGTTTCTTTTGCAACTAAGGGGGACATTTTTTACCAAAAAAAAAGCCGCTACCAGGACGGTAACGACTTTTAAACCCCACTAGCTAAAATCTTTGATCAGATTCGTATTAATCTGATCGTATTATCTTATCATCCCAAGAGGATCGCAATTTGATGATTGCAGAAATCCCGTTTTGCGAGATCGGCCTTAGGAGTCACTGTTTCATTTTTGCCGACCGATCTTCCATCGTCGGTTTGCCTTGTTTCGCATTCAGTAAGCGACAACATAAAAATTGTCAACGCTGTCATCGCGATAATCCGAAGTAACGTCTTCATACCCTCTCCACTCCAAACTCTATGCTTCTGCGATTATACGGAGGATGTCGGCTTTCGTTTTGCCAAGCTTTTTCTGCAAGCGGCCAATTAAGTCACCCTCATGGCCAAAACGCAGCGCCAGATCGTCATCGGAGAGCATCTCAAATTGTTGCTTCAGACGCCCTTTTACTTCATTCCAGCGGCTATTGATGTTTGCAGTTTGCATCTCCATCCCCGTTTTCGGGAAGTATCCTTAAAAAGGTCGTGCCAACATGTGGAGGTTTTTCTAAAACCGGCAAAATGGCTTAAAACAGCCGCTCTAATAAAAAATGTGTGAATCATTTTCCCCAAAATGGGGTACGGCCGAACCAATGCGGGCGCCAATGTCCACTCAACTCACTCCGAAAGCGGCAGGTTTGCTGCCGAATGGCATAACTTTTCTTTTTCCAAATGCATGTTCAACTAAAATGTAAATATATGTTACGCTGGACGATCATATTTCTGATAGTTGCTATCGTGGCTGCCATTTTTGGGTTTGGCGGCATTGCAGCGGGAGCAGCAGGCATTGCCAAATTTATCTTTTTCTTATTCCTGGTTTTGTTTGTGATTTCGCTGTTTTCCGGCTCATTGCGCAGGCCATAAGCAACTGTTTCGACGGCGAGGGCTTTAGAAATAGACTGACAGTAAATGAATGAATGAGCATCCGCAACTAATACGGCTTCTGAATGATCTGATACGGATCAATTGCGACCGTGTCGACGGGTATAAAAAGGCGATTGACGAGCTGAAACCCTCCGATATCGACCTGCGGACTATGTTTACCAACATGGTCAATCACAGCACCCAGTTTATGACTGAACTTAAGCAGGAGGTTGTAAAGCTGGGGGGCAGGCCCGCCGAGGACGCTACGGATCCGGGAAAAGTCTACCACCTTTGGATGGAAGTCCGGGCGGCCGTGAGCAATCACGACAGAAAATCGATCGTTGCGCTGTGTGAGTTTTGGGAAGACGCCGCTTTAAAGTCGTATGATGCGGCATTGGCAAATGACAGCCATTTGCCAGCCGAGGCCCACCAAATGCTCACCAATCAGCGGTCAAGCATCAAATCGTCTCACGATGTTGTAAAGCGTTATCGCGATATGCATGAGGCGGTTTCACATTGACCGGCCACGTTGACGATATATTTGCCTGATCTCCTTTTGACACGGTGCTCCAAGGAGGTCAGGCATTTAAATTATTTAAGTATTAAAAAAGGAATTTTATGATAACACCTGATTTATTGGAGCGGAAAGAAGGCCAGGACATTCCCTGGATGAAAAGTCTCACTTCGTGTTCGACCAAAATGCGCGAAATGGGATACACAGAAGATTTTCAGGTCGACAAGAATGGCTTGAGCAAATTCGGACAGGGCACGAAGGTCTATAAGCCCGAAGAAGTCCGCATTGTGAACTTCTATCGGTTCGAAGGAGAATCCGATCCAGGCGACAATACCATTATGTATGTCATTGAGACCAACGACGGCGTAAAGGGCACCCTGGTCGATGGATACGGCGCGTATGCTTCCGACGACGTTTCAAAATTCATTGTTCAAGTAGAAGACATACAGAAGCAAATGCCGCATAGCAATGCGTAGATGGTGGCTCATTTTCCGTCAGGCGATCAGTGAATTCATCGCCGACAGCGGAATGAGGCTCAGCGCATCGCTTTCCTACTACACGGTTTTTGCACTTGGACCCGTACTGATTATCATCATCTCACTTGCCGGAATTTTTTTTGGCAGGGATGCTGTGCGCGGTAAACTGTTTTATCAGATCAATGGACTGGTTGGCAACGAGGCTGCGCAACAAATCCAGGAGATTATTCAAAATATTGAATCGTCGGAGTTTACCACGACCGGCGCTATTTTCGGCGTAGCTGCTTTGCTCATCGGTGCAACTGGTGTATTTGCAGAGATTCAGGATTCGATCAATTACATCTGGTCGTTGAAAGCCAAACCCAAGCAGGGATGGCTCAAGCTCATCATAAACCGGTTGATCTCTTTTTCATTGGTTGTCAGCCTCGGATTTCTTTTAATGGTTTCGCTGGCTGTTCATGCGTTGATGGACCTGCTCTATGATCGTGTACAGCGCCTGTTCGACGAAGCAACGGTGATAATTTTTCAAGGCTTCAACTACATCTTTTTGTTCCTGGTGATTTCAACCTTGTTCGCGATCATTTTCAAGGTACTGCCCGACGGGTCACTGCGATGGAAAGATGCGTATGTGGGTG
>DASPNN010000745.1:0-9688 GCA_035626495.1 Chryseosolibacter sp. | reverse complement strand
TGTCGCAGCTGAACGCGATCCTGATACAAAAAATGCTGTTCTGCTAGAAGCGACTCGTTCGATCTTTTCGTTACAAAATACTGGCTACACTTCAAGAGATTCAGACAGTGACAACCCTACCAGCAAAATAATTGAGATTATCAAAAGCAGCAAAGATAAAGGTTAGTTCTCAGCGCGACTTTTAATTCAGAGTGTGCCACAAAATAGATGTGCTTGCTTAACAAGTCTGAGAACTACCACCGCATTGTTCCCGCGAGCTCCGTTCTCTTTATTTCCACTTTTTCCACCAAGCGCCCTAGCGATTCTGTAAGCTTGATGTGACCGCCTGCGGAATCGTAGTATAGCGGCTTAAGGCTCATTGTTTCGCTGATGATACCAATAACTTTCTCGTTAACCGCATTCTTTGGTATCACGATGATATGCTTTTTGTTATGTGCAAACTTGAACGAATAGTCTTCGAGAATTAACCTTACGTCTGGGTCATTTGTACCACAGCCAATAAAAATAAAAGTATGCGTCAAAGATAATGCATCGACTAAGTGGTAAAAATCTCTGTACTTCGTCCTGGCCTCAGCATAATCCTTCCTCGTGAACACTAAGTGGTCAGGAGACTCTACCGAGCCATGCATCTTAATTATTAAATGCTCAGGTCTCCTTATGAAATCAGCAATGTCAGTTTCATTAAATTTCTTAACCACGATGCTGCCGTGCGACGTAGTGTTAGCATACGTGTCGTAAATTTTATCAAAATTCGGGGTAATAACGATTCGAGAATCCAGATTATAAATGTGCTCATGAATTTTCGCTGGTCGAAACTGTGGAGTAAGAAACTCATGACGGACAAGCGTATTAAAATCATCGCGGCCAAGTTCCTTCTTGATAAGCTCGCAAGCTGTAAGAAAATCACCGGCCTTTATCTGCCTTCTGATTTCACTTCTGCCAGCAATATTCGCAGACGCATCAACTAAAAATTCTTTCCAATCTTTCGGACGAGCACCGGCTAAATTGCTTGAATTCTTCGAGACTCCGGCGCCAAGCACAAGGACACACTTGCGTCTTGCGATATCTTCAACAACATCGTTTGGCCAATCAATCATCTGACAAGGCATTTAGGTTAGCCAATAAATTTGAGGCTATGCTCGAAAGAGTTTCACCATATTCCTTAACCTTATTAAAATGCGCACCCACTACGCCATGTTCCGATTTGAGGTTAAATATAGGTACGCTACTGTTCTGAGATAGGGGTACAAGACTATGAAGATTCGTTATCTCTCCAATCTGAGGATTGGGCATCTCCGAGTCGTTAATTGAAAGCAGGTGTCTCTTAACAGTTGATGGAATCTTCCGTATTATTTTTTCGTATGCATTTACCGGTTGCTTTTTCCCCTCGACAGTCTTCGCCGTATACTGCTGGGTTATATATCCAGCAAATTGAAGATGCCAACGGATTTTTTCACCTCCAATTTTGAAGGGCTCCCCTTCTTTGCTTTCAAAATCGGACAATCCCCTAGTGAGCTGTACGTTCCACTCACTAACGGACTTTGAAATATTTTCAAGTGCTTGAAGGCTAAATATATCAGAGGACATTGGAACAATAAAGTAATCGCTAGCTGCTAAGACAGCTCGATTCAAAGCACCAAGTGATGGCCCAACATCAAAGAATACGAAATCGTAATTTCCAAGTCTCGATAACAAATCTCTAAATAGCAGCGTTGTCTGAAGCCCCCTAAAGTCCCCGGCTTTGCCATCGAGCCAATCTTTGCTCAAGAAGTCTTCACTTAAAGATAATTGCGGATCGCCTACTATCACATCAATCCCAAAGTACGGGCTTTTAAGTATAGGAACAGTTCCCTCTTTGAAGCCTTTACCACGTTGCAGTGGTTTGACAATTTCGTATATCGTTTCCTTGTTGTGGAGGTAAATATCCTCTATCTGAGGATATGGGAACATATAGGCTGTTGCATTACATTGTGGATCCGTATCTACCAACAAAACTCTATGATTGCCTTTTATTTTTAAATACGAGGCTAAGTTGCATAATAGCGTGGTTTTCCCAACCCCGCCTTTATTGTTGAAAACGACGATCGATTTCATTGAATAGAAAGTTTGTATTTACACATGGCGAGACTCCTAGTGGGCTATCGATCGAATTTGGCGCTTGCCTTCGATCCTTCTTCGGCAGGCACGTCAGGTGGGTCCAGGAATCGATAACTAAAATAATAAACTACTCAATACCGGGCAAGCGCAAACCAGAAACGATCCCCCTCCTACGGCCACATAACAAGATTATCATATACGAAACCGTTGCTCCCGTTGTTATTCCAACGTTTCTCCCTAACTTCCTCCTAGGAGCCCATCATTGCGACTGAAACGTCGAGCGATGGGTTTTGTTTTTATTTAACCCCTACGGCCATGGTCAATCCTCCACTGAGGCCTTCCTCCTACGATCTCGGGTCGCGGCTCGCCTTTACAAGCCAGCGATATGTTCGTCTGCGCAAAGTGTATCTCACGAAAACAGGCAAGAAGTTGACATATCATTTAAAGGTATCTATGCTATTTTATTGATCACTCCAGCGACTAAAATTCTCCGCTTTCGAACGACCTATCGCAGGAATCTCATTCGAAAGTATTTTTGCTGCCTTAATGCTAAACTTGCCTTTACGTTTCACATACTCATCTACGAATTCCTGGGCCAGACTAGCATATGAATCTTCTGTTGTTGAAAGAATGTCAGCATTGGCTCCAATGCTTGCGAGAAAAGCCTCGTCATCGTCAAGGTGAGCGAACGGAATCCATATCAATCCTATTTCACTCACAATGTCAGGATCCTTCAGATCATAAAAATCATTGGCCTTAAATCCAGTATAAATCATTCCAAAAGCCTGCTGCATATATGCCCGTTTTGCAAATCTGTGGTGTCTTAAATCTTCGATCAGACACCCGGCTTTCAATGCTTTTCCAACATCCAGAATCGCAATATTTCCCCCTTTTGCTTTTTCAGAATGGTAGTGCCTATTTGCCGAAAAAGCAATTGCAATTTTGGCAGAGGATGTGAAATCAAAAATCTGAGTTGGAAGTCCGTAATGTTGCGCATATGCGCCGGCCTCACGTCCCCTTAATTGTTTTTCAGGAAAGGGTTGATGCATTACATATGCTGTGAGATCATCAAGCTCATGATAAACTTCTTCATCTATTTCGGCAACATGGTAATGTCGGTCCATCGAGGTAAGGGTCTCAGGATATCCGTCTCGTTCTCCGCGAAACAGATATGTCGGCAATCCGTTTGGCAGGTTGGGGCATGACTCATACTCCAATATACCTTCGTATGTCGCATCTAATTTGCGTAGTCCGTCGGTACTTTTAGTTACTGTCGGCATATGATCGGGGGTTATGATTTTATCGTTTATCCTTAAGAAAATATTTGACTGGCAAGGGGCCGAATGTTTTGCTCGCCATCCGTCGCCGCGGAATTTGCATCAAGCAGGCGTGCCAATACGCGCTCGCCACTACTCTCTCTGCGCGCCAAGGTGCATTGCTAGTGTCTAAGTACACCCTGCGCTTAAGTAAAATTACATGAGATTCCTAGTGGGCTATCGATCGAGATTGGATCAGGTGGGTCAAGGAATCGATAACTAAAATAGAAACTACTACATACGAGACAAGTGCCAACCAGGAGCGATCCACCTCCTAGTCTCACAAAAAGAGATTATCGTATAAGAAACCACTAACCCACGTTGTTATTCCCAACGTTTCTCGCTAGCTTCCTTCTAGGAGCGCATCATTGCGACTGAAACGTCGAGTGATGGGTTTTGTTTTTATCTAACCCCTACGGCCATGGTTAACCTCACACTGAGGCCTCCATCATTCGATCGCCAGATCACGACTCGCCTTTACAAGCCAGCCCTGTTACTGATTGCGCTTACCATAACGATATGCTCGTATGGACAAAAAGTGTATGTCACACGTTCATAGGCGCCCTCTGCTTTCATGCTCCACCGAAAATAATTCTAATCCCTCTTACTTGGTCGACCAAGTTCCTTCAAAGCTTTCTGATAATATTGTTCCAGGGGTTCCAGACCCATTTGATTTCTTCGTTTATCAACATTTTCAGGGTCAGCCAAGTCCGTCGGAATTATGATTTTATCATTACTGTCAAACAAATTGCCTTTACTATCAAACGAGAGTTGAGTTCCATACAATTGCATTTTCCCAGTATTTCTCTGAACCCTATCGTATAAATATGCGTATTGCTTTTTTTCAATCTCGTCCTGTGCTGCAAGTTTTTCCAAAATACCGAGTATCGATGACTGAAACTCCGGATCTGCGTCAGCGTGCTGAATTAAAATAAAAAAATGCCCAAATGATTCTTTACCAACCATATTCTTAGAAGGATAACCATGTAAGGCAATGATTTCTTTGATAATCGGTATATGTCCAGAGAATATTTTCTGTTCTATATCTTGTAACTTTTGAATGCTGTCGAATCTAACTTTTGCCTCCAATGCTTTTTTGATTTGTAGCTGCGCATTTTGGTCAACGGCATATAGACTATCAATTTGTCGTGATAATTTAAGATTCACCTGGCCACAAGTCCGCTGAATTGGAAATAATAAGGGAAGGAGCAATATTAGATATCCACGTGTTTTCATGAATCAAAACTTTAAAAATGGCTGAATATATGTAAACATTGTCCGTGATCAAATGCCAGCTAAGCAGTGTAAAATATACACCATGCGCGCTTATGTGAAATTACTGGAAATGCCAAGTGGGCTTCGGGTCGGATTAGGCCTGCCTTCGGTTCCACTTCGGCAGGTGTGTAAGCTGCGTCAACGAATCGATAACCAAAATAATAAACTACTGAATGCAGGGCAAGCGGAATTGTTGATTCATCTTCGGCATTTGGCAGTTGCAACTACTCATTATACGGATCCATAATACCCGACGGGTAGTACTCAGGCCGGCGCCAGAACTGCGCCGGATTCACACTTCCATTGAACTCATTGCTGTACACCACCAATTCCTTTTTACCACGGTAGCTCATCCGGCCTTCTGCGGCTCGCGGAATCAACTCGGACGGATCAACATACCTAAGGCTGATCCGAAGCTTTGTTTGGATCGCACCTTGGTATACAGGGGTCACAAACGTCCAATAACGCCCCTCCGGTAAGCTCACGGTGTGATAACTGTTACCGCACCAGCTGCTGGGAAGATATTCTATATCGCTCCACTTGCCCTGGAGATCTTTCGCCTCGACCTTCATGTACAACCTGTTATCTTGCGCATTGAAATGAATCGTATCAGAGGTAGTGTTCGCTACCTCAACACGAAAACCTTTCGCATAGGCAAAAAATGGAAGCACGTCGTCTTCATGCACGACGACACTCAAGGCATTCTGCGCGGATTGTTTCTCCCCGGTCACCGGTTCAGGCGCCGCGCGACGCCCGCCATCGCCCGAATGACCCAGGTAATTGTAATCCGCATAGAAGTAGCCGCGATTCATGTAATCGATATTGACCGCCAGAAGGAAATCCCTTTTGGACAAACCCTGCTGCCACAACAACGCGCCACTGGTATTATAATATGCAGCCCGCCCATCGACAACCCCGTGCAGGAGTCCATTGACGAAACCTCGCTCGTCAAAGTGTTCCAGCACGGGTGGAATAATTTCCTTGCCGGCTAAATCCACGACGCCCCAACGGTCTCCCTGATGAAAGAAGATGTATTTATCGTTCACGAGCCCGTTTTGGTATACTTCCGTGTAAGATGTTTGCAGCACAACGCTGCCCGTGGTATCGATCACACCCCAGCCACCGTCAAGTTCCACCAGGGCACGACCGTTCTGAAACCGCTCGCCGGCAATATTATCATATAACTCTTTAGAGATGACCTCACCTTTCCGGTTGATCAAAACATAATTGAATTCCTCGTTCCCGATGAATGCGAAGCCCTCGTCAAAGTCCTGACCATATTTCATCGATTTTTTGTCGAAGATCTTCTTCCCGGAAATCGCAAAATACGCGTCGTAAAATTCGTTTTCCTTTTTGTCGGATGGCAGTGACACGCGAATGATCCCATTGTGAACGCCGCCCTCGATCCAGCTCACGGGTTTCACGGGCAGTTGAAACACGATGTCGCCTTTTGTGTTGATGATCCCATCCTTTTGCACGTTCCCTCCATTCTTTTCAGGAAATTCCACCTTGAAATATCCCTCATTGTAGTCATTGATCGATTGATATTTGCCAAAGGGAAACAATTTGTGGCCTTCAACATCTATGACACTCATTTGCAGGTTTTTTGTCCTCCCGTCTGAATCGTACTCCTGGTGATCGGCACCCTGGACGATGGCTAACCCATCTTTAAACTCCCCGATGTATTTGTATACTGTATCGATAACAAGCTCTCCTTGTTTATTGATGATCCCACATTTGCCCGAACGGGTGCGCACGTATGAACGCCCGTCATGAAAAGGCGCCATATCCTTGAAGTCGGAGCGAAACGCGGGTTTGCCATCAGTGTTGATAAAGAGCGGTTTGCCGTCCAGAAAAACGAGAGCGAGGCCTTCGTTGAAGACGGTCGCGTAATCGTAGACCGGTGGAATACGCATGTCGCCATTGACATCGATAAATCCATAGCGGCCATTGGTCCGCACGGCGCATAAGCCCTCAGAAAATTCCAGCGCTTGTTCAAAACGCAGCGGGATCACGACCTTTCCCGAACGATCGATGAAGCCGTATTGTCCATTCTCGGAAATTGCGAAACGGTTGTTGTTCCCGTCCGGTTCTTGCGCCTGGACGATTCGCGCAATAATTGTGATAACAACGAGTGTTGCAGTGATCCGCTTCATAAAACCGCAGGTTTTTCTTATTGATGCGATTTGTTATCAATTTCCATAAATGACATAAAGAATAAACTGTGATGGTCTGATGGACTTGTGTCGATAACGGTGACGGCTGAGCCCTTATTGCAAGGCGGGGATAGAACTTATTACTTCGAAGGTTGCAATGCTTCAGATGGTGACCAAAGGTTGTTAAGACACGAAAACCACAAATTGACTCAAATCCGGCAATGGCATTGCATTCTCTTATGGACACATGTGACGCATCAACCCTGCTAAGCAGCGCAGATGTTAAAGGTTGGATGCGGCTCAAGTCGAACGGATGTTGGCATTGGTGCCGGGATAAAAACACAAATTTGTTCTTCCTCTCTCACTCGTTTCTAATTTCGTCAACAGGGTTGGTCATTGTCGCCTTGACTGTCTGTAAGCTAAGCGTCATAAAGGCAATAATTGTCACCATGAGACCCGCTATCCCGAAAATCCAGACGTTGAGTTCAATACGATTGGCAAAACGGGTCAGCCATTGATTCATTAAATAATACGCGACCGGAGCTGCAATTACAAAGGCAAGGATGATACGTTTTGTAAAAGTTAATGTCAGCAAATTGAATATATCCAGCGCCGTCGCTCCAAGCACCTTTCGAATGCCCATCTCCTTCGTTCGGCTTTGAATTACAGCCCATGACAGTGCAAACATCCCAAAACAAGACAATATCATGCTGATAACAGAAAACGTTATTATGATCTTGTAGAAAAATGTATCCTCCTTGTGCTTCTTCATCAATTCTTCCTGAATGATCCGATAAGTAAAGAAGTGGTCGGGAAACATATTTCCCCATTCAACCTGAATTTTGGGAAGTAGTTTCGACAGATCACTCCCCCTATAGTCAACCAATAACGACTCACCCTCTTTATTAAAGGAGATGATTGCCGGAGGAATTTCCTGTTTGAATGAACCACAGGTAAAGTCCTCCACTACACCAACGATCACATCTTTTGTTCCAGGGACCTGCTCGCCGACGGCCTTTTTCAAATTAAACTGTCTGACTAATGTTTGGTTAACCAATTTTCCATTGTTTATTTCCGATGGGAGTTCGCCTTCTACCAGTTTCAAATCCAGCGTCTTTAAGTAATCTTCGTCACCGCCAAACAAATACGGCGTATAGAACTGTCCGTTGTCAAGATCATAACGAATAATCATGTTTCCGAAGATTGGGTTTCCGTTACTGACCGTCGCATTATTCACATCTGGCAATTGAGTGATTCTTTGTTTGAGAACAGCAAGAGCCTGCGAATACTTTTTATCCGGTGCGTTTAACTGAACGATGTGGCGGTTAAAGCCAAGTGGAGCACGCTCGATATGGCTCATCTGCTGAACGATCGTCACTGAACAAATGGCAAGCGTGATAGAAATCACAAACTGAATGGTAAAGAGAAGTCTGCTGAATCTGATCCTGGAGGAATCCTTACCAATCAGGTTGATAGGCTTCATACTCCACTGTTTCGAAACGCTCAGTATCACGACTGAAGCCCCAAGTATAAAAAGAACAACAGATGTTAACGCCAAGACCTCTAAATTTAAAAAATATTGAAGGGATAAGCTGGCTTCGAAAACATTGTTAAAAACCGGGATGGTGTAAAATGCGAGGATCAATGAAAGCAAGAAACCGGTAAAAACATAAACGCCTGCTTCCGTTAACGAAAAGCTAAACAAGTCATTACGTGTCACGCCCAGGGCCTTCTTGATTCCAATTTCTTTCCTTCTGTTTTGCCAGGAAAGCAGGAAGAGATTTATGAAATTAAAACCTGCTATGAAGAGGACTAAACCACAAACAACGTAGCCCACTTTCAAAAGCATGGGATTTCTCGTTCTCATGAAACTCATCTTGTTGTCGGCACTGAAATACGATTCGGTCAAAGGGTTAAAGAAATAGTCCATCTTCCCCAGGCCAATGAGTCCCGGGCGTTCCCTGTCGCTGTTAAGTTTTTGCAGCAGGGCTTCACGGGCATTCGCACTTGTTAGTAACGCATAAGTGGCACCGCCATTAAATTTACCGGAGAACGCAGAGTGATGCAGGAGTGCGTCGAAATTCAAATGACTGTTTTCAATGGTCTTATCCACGATGGCGGAGACAGTTACTTCTCTTGTGGTATCGGGTGTAGAGACTTTAACCCGATTCCCGACAACATCAATCCCGCCAAACAGCGTCAAAGCCTTGTCTTTTGAAAGAACGATTTCATCAGGTGACAGACATTTATCTTTTCTGCCCCGCAACAAAGGAAAATCAAACAATGTAAAGAACGAACTGTCAACGGATAACACTTTGAAATTTTCATACCTGTCATTAGATTCCTCTATTGTGACTCCGTCTAAATTTCCGATCTGACACACGTTTTGAACTTCCGCATAATTCGCAGTCAGGTAGTTAAAAAAGTAATCTGGTACGTAAGCAATCAGTCCTTTACCTCCAAACGGGTCGTTACTGAACACCTGGAATGTCCTGTCGCGCTTAGTATGAAATGTGTCGGTATTGTTCTCGAAGACAAGGAACGAGATGAGGATATTGGTGCATAGAAATCCAACGGTCAGGCTTAACAGGGTAATCAACGAGTATATCCACTTGGTCCATAAGCTTCTTAAGACGAGTTTGAGATTGTGTCTTATCATAAATATCATTTGTCAGGTCATTGTTTGCGGGAAAGTTGGTTCTTTGCTTTGGCGTCGCGATGGAACGCGAGGCAAGCAATGTGCCGATGTTTAGGCCCGCCGAATCTCGCCCGTCTCCATTGTGTAAACCTTGCTTATACATCCTCCTGCGGTTTATGTGAAAACTACCGGATACCCTGGTGGGC
>DASPNN010000744.1:0-12455 GCA_035626495.1 Chryseosolibacter sp. | reverse complement strand
GTCATACGGTTTTACCTCACCCAGGCCGAGATCCAGGCTGACCTGACTATAAATGCCGAGCAACTTCATATTTCCTTCTGTGGGAGGCATCGAAGGAATCCCATCTTCAAAAGTGATTGTGGAGGACGTCTGGGGAAGGCTTGCCGCGACAATAGCGCGCATCTTCGTGCGGGCTGCCTCCTTTTGTTGCTCCGAAAGAAATCGCAGATCACCCTTGATAAAGGTAGCATTCGGGACAATGTTGGTTTTTCCCGAAACAGTCCCCTCCGTGCCTGATGAGTCGATGGATGCGGAAGTACCACCGGCGATCAATCCGGCATTGAATGTCAGATACGGTTCCTGAAGCTCCTGGTAGAAACGGTTGAGGATCCGCGCAGCCTCGTAGACGGCGCCGGCGCCGACGCCCGGTGTGAATATACCCGATGAATGCGCTTGTTTTCCTCTGACGGCGATCGTCCAGGAAGAGGATCCGCGCCGCGCAACCGTGGCCGAACCAAACCCGGTGCCTGTCTCAAAAGCGAGCGCAACATCGCTGCGTTTCGCCGCTGCGATGATGTCGCGGCGGCTGACCTCCTTCGGGTCACCCGCATTTTCTTCATCCCCGTGAAGGGCTACAATCACCTGGATATCTTTTAACAGCCTGGCTTCGTATAGCGCTCTCAAAGCGAAAAGAATGACCAGGTTTCCACTCTTCATGTCGTTGGTTCCAGGACCGTAGGCAATGGTGTCCTGCAGAACATATTTCT
Organism: Chryseosolibacter sp.; assembly: GCA_035626495.1. Lineage (GTDB taxonomy): Bacteria > Bacteroidota > Bacteroidia > Cytophagales > Cyclobacteriaceae > Chryseosolibacter. The sequence continues at coordinate 11,709 of DASPNN010000744.1, read as the reverse complement.
GAAAAGGACTGTAGGGTTCAAACACCGTATCCAGGTGACCAATAAGAAGCAAACGTTTTCCACGTTTGCCCTTCTGTTCGGCGAAAAGGTGGCCACCGCGCTTCATCGAATCGGGCATTGTGATCCAGCTCGTCGTCATGCCGATGGCGTCGAATTCCTTCTGCAGGATCCGGCCGACTTCCTCGACGCCTTTCGTGTTCAGCGTACCGCTGTTGATGTTTACCGTTTTCTCCAGCAGGGCAACGCAGGTAGCCATATTTTTATCGACGGAAGCAATGATCGCCTTTTCCTGCTTGGTCAGTTTTTGACCCGCTGCCAACTGCGAGATTGTTATGGCAAGGACAAGAATCAATCGATGTTTCATCCTGAATCAATTCACATACAAAGTAAAAAAATAAACGGGGCTGTTTAAGAACGCAGTGACAAATTACCGATTACCGGGGATGTCTGGTATCAGTAGCGTTTGGATAAAATGAATGGTGGCGGTTGTTCAAATGCGGCCAAAAAGTTGGTAAATTGAGCGGCTGATCATTGAATCGCTGAGTAAGTAATGTATTCAAGTCTATGACATCCGGAAAAATATCGACCTCGATTACCCCGATGTTATCGGTGCGCAATGGGGCAGCGGCTTTGGATTTTTATCAGCAGGGTTTCGGCGCGACTGTCGTCGACAGGTTCGACGGACCCAATGGGAGGCTGATCATCGGGGAGTTGTTCATGGACGGGGTTAAATTTTTTGTCTCCGAAGAAGCGCCGGAGCTCGGCAATGTAGCGCCCGAAAAATATAACAGCACCACGGTTCGGCTTGAGCTGACGATTGAAGACCCGGATGGCTTTGTTGAACGGGCCGTGGCTGCCGGTGCGAGGATCGTCTTCCCCGTCGCGGATCAGGACTATGGCTGGAGGCAAGGACGCATCATCGACCCTTTTGGCCATCAGTGGGTGGTAGGCAGGCCAATCCAGCAACACAATTCTTAGGTCAATTCGCGTTCATTTCCATCCGATAGAGGACCGTGCCGTGGTGATCGATTAACTGTACATTGAACGCCGACCGCCGCAGGGAAACCAACATGAAGCCGTAAGCCGAGACAGCAAACCTGCTGCGGAAGATCTTTCGCGCTTTTGTTTTTGTTGCGCCCGCACCCGAAATGAAATGGTGGGTCCCGTGTATCGGGCCAAGGTGTTGCAGACTGTGTTCATGCCCGGCCAGGTAAACATGCGCGCCGGCCTTTTTGAGCAAACGCTTCAATGCATGGCGAACGGGCCACGTCTCATTAAAATAACGTCTGCCTCCCCCGGTATACATGGGATGATGAGCGACAATGATCCGCCAACGAACTGACCCGGAATCAACCTTCAGTACTTCCCTTAACCAGTCCAGCTGGGCACGCCGGTCGCCGGCCCGCACCTTGTGCTTTGTGCCCCGAAAGTAAGCAGGGACAAGCGGGTTGGTGTCGAGGAAAACGAATAAAGCCTGACTGGCGGTATCACCCCCGAGCGCAAACCGGATCGCGTAGTATCGCGCGGGCATGTGCCAGCGGGCACTGGTCGCTGAATAGTCCACCTGTGGCTGCGGATCGACGTGGTAATCATGATTGCCAAGAACCGGATACCACTTTACATGCAATGGCCGGGCTGCGTAAACGTCTTCGAATGACCGTCGCCACATGGAATCGCGCACGCTGACCACCCCATCCGGGTAAAAATTATCTCCCGTTGATATAACAAAATCAACGTTCTCTTTTTCGGCAATGCGTGACATTTGTATTGCGACGGGTTTTTGAAACTGCTCACCGCGGTGGCCCCAATCGCCCACGACAATGAATTGCAGAACGGAATCGGAGGCCACAGTTTCAACGTTCTGGCACAGCGCATTTGACAGGCCAACGACGAGCCACGCGATGAGCGCCGGCAAGTGTTGCCGGAGTAACCTTGAAAATTTTAGGGCGTGTTTCATTTGATTGATCTGAGACCCAAATAAACTCCGTGGCAACAAATAGACCATGACCAGTTAAAATTCAGCGAATGCGCTGATAAAATTAACAAAATTCGTATTGTTGACCTGTGGGAAAAGAAATGGTCGCTTGCCTGTTATTATTTTTCGTCCTGGCATTTGGCGCTTGCGTGGACGATGAAGATTCGCATGTAATTCAGAGCCATGGCGACAGGCTGACGGTCGCCCTGACTAGGGGGAAAACAAATACACTGCGGCTGTTCGCAGACGACAGTCTTTCGAGCGAATGGCCATTGCGTTATCCGGTATACCGTTTTGCTGTAGGCGATATCAATGAGGACGGCAGCGATGACATCGTGGTGGGCGTAGTAAAAAAGACCAGGAGAGACAGCGTGTCGCGAAAACGGTTATTTATTTTTCAGGTACGCCCGTGCTTGTTGAAAAAAATGGTGTGCGTGCAGCGATCTTTGCAAGCGTCACCCTGCCACTCGAATCATGGATGTATTTGGAGGACCAGCCCGGTATGTGCCAGGCGACGATTGAGGATCTGATAAAATCCATCGCCAGTTTCCGCGAAAAAGAACCGGCGACCACGATCATTGTCACCTTGCACTGGGGCGTTGAGTACCGCATCGTACCTTCAGCGACACAACGCCAGCAGGCAAAAGCCCTCGTACGCGCCGGCGCCGATGCAATCGTCGGCCACCACCCGCATGTGATCCAGAGCTTCGAGCGCATAGACGGCAAGCCGGTTTTCTATAGCGTGGGCAACCTGATTTTCGACAGCCGCGATCCGGCAACGCACAAGGGCATTCTAGTGCGGTTCCGTATTTCCGCGGGTGAATTAAAAAGCGACTTTATTCCGTACACACTCGAGAACGGTTGCCCGGTGCTATTAAAAGGGGAAAGAAAAAATAAGGCGATCGAGGATTTTCAGAATATTTCTGATCCCTTGCCCCGCTAGTAATGGTTATCTGACCCTGTTATATTTTTTCAAGATCCGAATGACCTTTTCCCTGGGCAAACCATAAGCCCTGTTGCCATTGATGCCTTGCATAGTTTCTCCGGCGAATAAAGCGTTGACAATCGCTTCCTCCGTAGCCTGAACGGTTGCGGCAAACAACGCATTCATCCATTCGTTTGGCACGACCGTGACATTCTTTTCTTCGGTGTTGCTGAAAGCGCCCGGGTTTGCTGTTGAAAAAGCAAGAAAGATATCTCCCGATCCGTTTCCGCCCAATCCGCCGGCGCGGCCGATACCAAGGGGAATTCGCTGCGCGAGCCGCTTGAGCTGATGGGGAAGCAAGGGCGCATTGGTAGCAAGGATGACAATAATTGAACCTGTTTCAGATTGGTCTCCAGGGTCGGTGTCATAACGCTGTGCAAATGAGACACGCAATGTGTCGAGCAACTCTTTGCCTACAGGCGTCCCAGCAATGGTCAGTTGCGACCTTGTACCATGATTGGCCTGCACCAATACCCCAACCACATATCCGCCGAAATTCTTGTCGATAAGACGGGATGAAGTTCCGATGCCGCCTTTGAATGCATGACAAATCATGCCGGTGCCACCCCCAACCGATCCCTCTTTCACTGGCCCGTTTCGCGCGCTGTCCAATGCCTGAAACACATGAGCGGGCTGAACATGCTGCGCGTTAATGTCGTTAAGTACGCCATCATATGTTTCGGCGACAACCGGGTACGCGTACCAGTAATCCTTGTAAAACGGCGCGTAGTACCGGTTGCGGTTCATCCATTGCCAGCACGCGTCTCTTACAACGCCAACGCTACCTGTATTTGTGATCAGGATCGGTGTCTCTAAAAATCCAGATTCCGTGACCCAGTGTGTTCCCGTCATGTCGCCGTTTCCGTTGAGCGCGTGCCAGTTGGCAAATACAGGATCAAACTTGCGCCCGCGCGGCAGGATCGCCGTTACACCTGTCCGCGCGATGCCCTTGCCGTGGACGGCTCCAGCTTCTCCTTTAATGATCGTTGTATGCCCAACCCAAACACCGTCGACATCGGTAATGGCATTTGCCGGGCCGGGCGCGCCCTCAAATGGAACACCCCAGTCCCTGGCACGCTTTTCCTGCGCAAGCACTGGCATCATTAAGCAGGCGACGAGCAACAGGCCAACAGAACAGCGCCGAATCATATCAGGGGTAATTTACTTCCGTTTGTCGAATTCACCGAGTGAAGAACATACGCGTCTGCGATCGATATCGCGTCGCTCAGGATCGCGAGCCCCTCGTCAATCTGCTGTGTGGTGATGCTAAGGGGCGGCGCAATAAAAATATAATTCCACCGAACAAATGTGTACATCCCGCGCTCTTTAAGCCGGGCCGCGACCTTGTTCATCACTGCCATCTCTTCGGGTTTTGCATTGTAAGGCGCCATGGGAGCCCGGGTGACCCTGTCACGGACCAGCTCGATACATCCCAACAACCCGGTGTTGCGGAAGTCGCCGATGCTCGGATGTTTTTCCTGAAGCACCCTCACTTGTTGCTCAATGTATTCACCCATATTCCTTGCGTTTGCAAGGAGGTCTTCATCTTCATAAATCTTCAGCACTTCGAGTGCGGCTGCGCAGCTGACGGGGTGCGCGGAATAGGTAAGTCCTAACCATAATACCTTGTCGTCGAAATGAGCGGCGATCCCATCGCTCACAATGAGCGCCCCGAGCGGAAGGTAGCCGCTTGTAATTCCTTTCGCCGTGGCAATCATGTCGGGGACCACGCCATGTACATCGACCCCAAACCACTTTCCGGTCCGGCCGAATCCACTCATCACCTCGTCTGCAATGAGCAGGATCTTATATTTATCGCAAAGAGCACGAAGCTTGCGCCAGTAATCCGGGGGATACTTAATACATCCCGATGTGCCGCTCTCGCCTTCCATGATTATGGCAGCGATGTTCTCAGGCCCTTCAAATTCGATGACTCTTTCAATGTGACTTACACATTCGCGGTAACAGCTCGTGATCTCCTTACCCCACGGGCAACGGTAGCAATAGGGGTCCTCGACGTGAACGATGTTGGGAACCTGTTGTGCATCCGCAGGCAACTTGCGCGGGTCCCCCCCGGCAGACATCGCGCCGTAAGACGCGCCGTGGAACGCCCGGTAGCGCGCAATAATTTTATGTCGCCCGGTATAGAGACGGGCGAGCTTGATCGCATTATCGATCGCCGATGCACCGCAAACGGTGAACAGGGTTTTCGTCAGGTTTCCGGGCGCAATTTCAGCCAGCTTCTTGCCGAGCTCCCCGCGCACTTTCGTAGCGCACGAGGGGGTGACATAGCTTACTTCCTGCATCTGCCTTGCCACCGCGTCGGTCACGCGAGGGTGTCCGTGACCGATATTTACATTCATGAGTCCGGAGGAAAAATCGAGGTACCGTTTTCCATCGTAATCATACAGGTATACACCCTCGGCGCGTTTGATTGCCGGCGGGTTGATGCCTTTTTGCTTGCTCCACGAAAACAATGTATAGGCGAGATTCTCCTGCACAATTTGTTCCGATTCAGTGATGGTCTTCAGCTCCATATTTGTGTGGGTGTTGTAGGTTGTTCTCAACTCATCCAGTTGACTCCCGCTTCAGGGTTCCATTTGACGGTTGTCTTTTTTAGTTTTGTCCAGAACTCGATCGAGCTCTTGCCGGTGATGTCACCGACTCCGAACTTGCTTTCGTTCCAGCCGCCGAACGAAAACGGTTCTCGCGGAACCGGAACGCCAACATTGACGCCCACCATCCCCGCGTTGGCCCTCTCTATCACATACCGCGCATAGCTTCCGTTCTGGGTGAACACGCTTGCTGCGTTGCCGTAAGGGTTTCGGTTTTCGATGTCGATCGCTTCATCCAGGGTTTTGGTGCGGATGATACTGATTACGGGCCCGAAGATCTCTTCGCGCGCGACGTCCATTTCCGGATGGACAAAGTCAATCACCGTAGGCCCGACATAGGTTCCTCCCTCCTTGCCCTCAACCACCGTGTTTCGGCCATCGACAAGTATTCGTGCGCCTTGTTTCTCGGCGCTGGTAATGAAACGTTCGATTCGTTCTTTTGCGCTTTTGTTAATTACTGCGCCGAGGTTTTCCCCCGGCACAATCTTCCGGGCTTCATCACACAGCCTGGTGATGATGTGGTCCACTTCACCTACTGCGATCATCGCCGCGGCTGCCATGCACCGTTGCCCTGCGCATCCGCTCATCGAGGCGGCGACATTCTGAGCTGTCATTTCGGGTTTCGCATCCGGAAGCACCAGCAAATGGTTCTTGGCACCTCCCAAGGCGAGACAGCGCTTGTAATTCCCCGTCGCGCGCCGATAGACGAGCCGCGCGACCTTCGTCGATCCTACGAACGAAACGGCTTCAATCCCCGGATGGTCGCATATGGCGCCTACAACTTCTTCCGTACCGTGTACAACATTAAACACTCCATCGGGCAGGCCGCATTCCTTCAGCATCATCGCAATCCGCCCAAGTGTTAGCGGAACCTTTTCGGAAGGCTTGATGATCATACAATTGCCCAGTACCAGGGCGTTCGGAATTGTCCAGTTCGGCACCATGGCAGGAAAATTGAACGGAACGATCGAGGCCACGACTCCAAGGGGCACAAAATCCGTTCGGCATTCCACTCCCCGGCTCACTTCCTGGATTTCTCCGGTGACAAGCTGGGGAAGAGAACAGGCGAATTCCGACAGCTCGATGCACTTTTCAACTTCGGCAATCGCCTCACCTTTCGTCTTCCCGTTTTCTTCCGAGATCAGGGATGCAAGCTCCTGAAGATTATCCTCGAGCATCCGTTTGTAACGGTAGAATACCTGCGCACGTTCCTTGATCGGTTTACGAGCCCACGCACCGAAAGCCTTTCGGGCGGCGTCAACCGCATGCTGAAGGTCACGCGCCGTGCTGATGGGCACCGTCGACAACACTGTGCCATCGAGTGGCGAACAGACCGGTAAGGTTATCTCGGAGGATGCAGCGACAAACGCTCCACCAATGTAATTCTGGATTGCCGGATACTTCGTTTTCATGCGTAAACCTATTGCTGCATTTTTTGCAGTTTTAAACCTATAAATCTATAATCTTTTTAGTAAAGTATAAAGTATACGCGATTTATTATATTTTTATCTGTTAAATCTGTATTATTTGCACATGAAACGTTCCATAAATGAGAAGTTTAAACGGGAAACAGCGCTTGACGAGATCGATTTTGGCATCCTGTCATTCCTGCAGCAGGATGGCCGCGTGTCATTTACCGTCATAGCGGAAAAACTGAAAGTGTCGATCGGCACCGTCCGAACGCGATTCAACAGGCTGATCGATGATGGAACGATTAACATTGTAGGGCGCGTGATCCCGGAGAAGGTCGGATTCAACGCGTACGCCCACATCGCCGTATATGTGCGGCCGGCATCGCTGAAAGAGAAAGTCGCAAACCGGATTGCCAGGTTGCCGGAAGTCAGCTTCCTCGCTTCAACATCCGGTGACTACGACCTCGAAGTTGACGTCATGTGCCGTGATAACGACCATCTGCTGGAATTCATTGATCGCCTCTCTTCCATCCCAGGCGTTAATCAAACGAAAAGCACGATTTACTTTAAAGTTTACAAATACGCACAGCCTGACTTGGCAATGCTTAAAGGAAAAATGTAGGCTCAGATGTACTTCAGCACGGTAGAATCCGCCCTGCGCGACTTGAAACCGACATACCACCTGCACAAGGCATACAGTATGATCAGGTCAATGGCAAAGACCAGGTAAAGCAATGGCAAATTCCAGCGGAACTCTTCCGGCAGCCAAACATAGGGCGCACTATTATACCACCCGTGATCCACAGAACCGTTCATCGTGTAATTGACGGCCAGCGCTGTGAGGTGAATCACCAGAATGTGCATCAAATAGTAGAAGAACGGGACACGACCAAAAGTGACGAGCACGTCGCTGACTACGCCCCGCACCCGCTCGACGAATGGTACGGCGAGAATTATCGGTCCGAGCGTCATCATCAGGAACAACTGCGATGCCGGATATTTTTGTTGGTTGAGCAGTTGAAGGATGAACGGCATTTCTGCAGAAGGGTTATTCAGGATCCAGGCAGTAGCCATTACGATGTAAAGCCCAATGGCCGTGCCCCCGATTGCCAGACAGATTTTCTTGCGCCGCTCCGGGTTCGCCTTCACGATAAGACCGAAACCATAACCTGCCGCCATCACCCCGATCCAGGGTATGATCGAATACAAAACAGTCACGCCGTCCAGGCTCTCATAGCCCGAAGGATAAATGAACTCCCAGAAACGCGAGAACCCTTCTCTTCCCGGCGCAGGAATCGCGTTGGGTACAAAAGCAAAAAGTTGTTGGAGGACAATAATCGCGACACCAACCAGTCCGACCGCTGCCGGCCGCATCCAAACCAACCCGGCTAAAAGGACCATAGACCAGCCCAGCATCCAAATAACGCCGGCTAGAAAAAATTCGGAGTAATTCAAATTGAACGTCCAGAAGAAACGAACCACCGTGATCTCCAGTACCACCAGAATGAGTCCGCGGGTTAATAAGAATGTAACAAGCTTGCTTTTCTCGCCGCACTTCACACCATATAGCAATGCGCTCGTTCCGGCGAAAAATGCAAACGCCGGAGCACAAAAATGGGTGACCCATCTTGTGAGGAAGACCGAAACCTCCGGGCCGCCAGGAGGAACGCCGGAATAAACCCTAACGTGATCGATCGCCATCAGCACCATCACAAGTCCACGCAGAAAATCGACAGAATGAATTCTGCTTAAGGCAGTCGTTGGAGAAGCATGCAACGCTTCCACAAGTGTGTCGGGAGAAATACGGGCCATAACAACCGGGTTTTGCGGAATTCAATTTCGCGAAATCCAGCCGTAATTAAAAACAGCACGGTTTTCGCCGTTCACGCCGAAGCGTATGCGTCGGCTACGGTGACTGCAAATGGACACGTAAAGCAATGATCAAATTCCTTCCGGGCGCGGAAATACCCGATGCATACGGGCGATATCTTTTATCCGCGATGTTTTCAACACCCGCGTTGACGGACAAATACCGGTTGATATGCCAGGCGCCTTTTACATTGAGGGTCATCCATGCAGGTGCGTGCGGATCGCCCGCGTTGTCGGCTGCGTACAAGTGGCGATCCGCCCTTTCACTCAGCGCCAGGTCTTTATAAGGGATCTCGCCATTGTAGACGGCATAAAGGTCGACCCTGAAACGGTCGTCTGAATAAATCACATGCGTCGCGCCAAACATAGGTGCCACGTGCGCCGGAGAAAAATTCCGCCCCGACTCAGGATCCTTTTCCTTTCCGTCTTGATAACTCAAACTGGAAGTGATTTTCAATTTGTCGGTCGCAAGAATTTCAAATCCAGCCTGCAAGCCTCGTACCCGGATCTCGCTGATGTTTTGGAGAGAATACACCCTGCTTCGGCTGCCGTCATATTCAATGCTGTCCAGGCCGTTGAAAGTGCCAGGCGCCCTGGCGATCGCATTGTCGACGACCGTGTAGTATGCCGACAGATCAAGCTTCAGCCGGCTTACCGGGAACGCCGCGAACCCGATTTCAGCATTGTAAGCACGCTCGGGCTGAAGACCTGGATTAGGAACGACCACATTTCCAGGCTGCGAGTCGAAAACTTTACCAATGTCGTCGATGTTGGGCGCGCGAAAGCCCGTGGAAAGATTCGAGTAAAATTTCCATTGCCTGTTCGGACTGTAGATGGCGCCAGCGCTTCCGTTCAGAGAGCGGCTTTTCAGTTTGGCTTCTGTGAAGGGAAAGTTAAAAAATGACTGATCGAACTCTGCTGCCGTCCAAACCCGCGTAAACCGGTTGCTCAGGTTAATCACCCATTGTTGAGAAGGCTTGATCTTCAGACTCACATAGGCCGCGTACGTGCTCCACCGGGAACCATCCGGGTAACGCGTAGATGCCGGGGAGATTTCCCCGGTTGCGACATCCACGCGGTTGGCGCGCGAACCTACGACGTTAGACACGTATTCACTGCCATAATAGATCGTCAGTGTGTTGTTAAGCTGCTTATCCAGGTCGAGGTTCACCGATAAGGCCGTCACCTGTTCAAACCGGTTTGTTCGACGCGCACCGCCGAAGGCGCGGTTATGACGGCTTTCTTCGAAGTTCTGGTAGGCCACAATCAGCCGGCTGTGGTCGATGAGAGCAGACTTCCTGTCGAAGCCCGCGGTCAGCGAATGCATCATCCATCGTTGGGGACCATAGTACCATTCCGCATTTGCCAGCTCACCCGCGTCGTCTCTCAATATCAGGCGGTCGTATCGCGCATAGTCCGACGTAGTCGAAAAATGAAACGCATATCCCCCACTCCAGGCGCCCGACCGAAATCCGATTTTCTGCATCGCATTCCATTGATCAAAGCCGGTGTGTACCTGGACATTTTCATCTTTGTTGACGCGCACGACGTCTTCGCCATTTGATCTTGCTGCATAATCGGGACGTGTATATTCTTCGTGTCCGTTGGATCCCATTCTTAAATCGTCGTAGCCCGAAAAACTGACGCTCGAAAGAAACGCCCATTTCTTCCGGCCGAAAGAGACGTCTGCGTGGATCGTTTTTTCTTCATTTGCCGACGCATACCGGGTTACGAAATTGCCTTTTAAAACAGCCTTTTCGTTTTCCGAAAATACCGGCGAAAGTGTATGAAAATCCATCACGCCGCCTATGGCATCGCTTCCATAGATCACCGATCCCGGCCCGAAAATGACCTCTGCTTCTTCGATCGCGTTCGCGTCGAGCGAAATCACATTCTGAACATTGCCACTCCGGAAGATTGCGTTATTCATCCGCACCCCGTCTACAACGAGAAGCACACGGTTGGTCGCGAAACCGCGAAGCATCGGGCTACCGCCTCCAAGCTGACTTTTTTGGACGAAGACCTGGTCGGACGCCGACAGGAGGTCCGCTGCAGTCTGTGGATTTTGAAATTTTATCGCCGCAGAATGAATTGCGGCCACCTTGTTGGGGACTTCAAGCAGAGACTGTTCCCAGCGGTTTGCCGAAACAATGATCTCGTTCAGGTATTCTGTCCACAAGGTAGTATCGATTTCCCCTTCCTGCGCGCTCGTGATGTGAAAACACAGGCTAAGGCATATTGCAAAAATATACTTCATGCGTTGAGTTGTTAATAAAGTAAGGAATCCCCAACCGGTGTGAGACCGGGGCGTTACACCAGGTTTGATAAATCGGATTTGGAGGCAGACCACGGGGGTGGGCTGTCATATTGGAGCTTGAAATCACGAATTGAGAAATGATAGATGGTAAGCGGCGCTGGTTCTGACGCGACCACGCGGAGTCCAACGTGCTGCGAAGGAACAAGGTATGCAGCTGTCAGCAATTGAAGCAAACCGTCCGGTATGCCTTGAACGGGCGAAGGATCGTCTTCAAAAAGGACAGTGACAAACGACAACAATCTTTCTTCAGCCCTGTCGTGGACGCAAGACACGAAAACGGAATCTTCACGGTGGGAAACACGAGCAACGTCATACATCCTGCCGTTGATGCGGAGCTCGCGCTCATCCAGTCGCGCGGCGAGGTATTCATGAATGGAAAGGCGAAGTATTTCGAGCTGCTCGGAACCAAGCCGGTGCTTTGCCTCGTAGCGCACCGTGAAGGCGGCGATCGCAAAGAAAAAGTAAGCGCCAGTCGTTCCAACCGAGATCAGCAAAAGAAGAAGTATAGCTCGCGTCCGCTTCACCGGGCAAATTTA
>DASPNN010000743.1:0-3363 GCA_035626495.1 Chryseosolibacter sp. | reverse complement strand
CAGACTGGGGGTTAACGGTTGATAAAAATGCCATTCCGGTAAGTCCTGTCGATTATTCTACAAACCTTCCGGGAATATTTGCCATTGGCGACATTAATACCTATCCGGGAAAACTAAAACTGATCTTGTCCGGTTTCCATGAAGGGGCGTTGATGGCTCAGAGTGCATTCAAGTTCGTTTACCCTGATCAAAAACTGAGTTTCAAATACACAACCGTAAATGGTGTTAACGCATTTTAGAAATGGATGAATTGATTTCAATCTCGGTCGAAGGTCACGACGGAATCAAAAGAACAGTCGAAATTCCATCCGACATCAATTTAAATTTGATGGAGGTGCTGAAGGCTTCTGAATACAACATCGCCGCTACGTGCGGAGGAATGGCGTTGTGTGCAACTTGTCACGTCGAGATCTTGAAAGGACAGGCAGACTTGAACGAGCCCACCTCTGCCGAACTCGACATGCTCGACACCCTGCCGTCAATAACAGCAAACAGTCGCCTTGCCTGCCAGATCAGAATTCGACCTGAAATGTCTGGGCTTTCTGTACGATTAAAAGAAACTTAATGTTCATCGCTAAAATCTATTTCATTCTGGACGCACTTGACATCCTGCCTCTCTCTCTAATTCTGACAAATACTGCTTCTAAGAATCCTGCCCCAATTCTGTAAATCCTAAAAATCCTGCATAACTTCGCGCCAAACTAGTACTCAATGACGATTGCAGAAATTCACACAAAAAAGGGTGTTATGAAGATCAAGTTCTTCGAAAAGGACGCTCCTAACACCGTAAACAATTTTATTAAGCTGGCGAACGACAAATTTTATGACGGACTCACGTTTCATCGTGTGATCCCGAACTTCGTTGTTCAAGGCGGCTGTCCGAACGGCATCGGAAACGGCGGACCGGGCTACAAGATCGATTGCGAGCTGACAGGCGAGAATCAATATCACGACAAGGGTGTATTGTCGATGGCGCATGCCGGACGCAACACCGGTGGGTCACAATTCTTCATCTGTCATAATCGTGACAACACCAAGCACCTGGATCGTAATCACACGGTGTTTGGAAAGGTATACGAAGGATTAGACATCATCGATCAAATCAAACAGGGCGATGTGATGGAGAAAGTTGTGATCAAGGATGTGGAATAATCCATTATAATTGATCAAGACGCTTATTTCAATAGATCAAGACTAAAAAGCAAAATCCCACCTGCTCACGCAAGCGGGATTTTTTTATTCCCACTCAAACTAAACTCAATACTAATTGTAAAAATAGGTCGTTCGTGTCTCGTAATTCCTTCCCTTATACAACGTGTTCGACGCTGTTGGGTACCCCTGGGCATCGTATTCAAAGACATAAGCTTCCGGAATCAGCGTTGGAAATGCACATCCGAAGTACTCAATATCTTCTGTGAGACGATTGTTCAATGAGTAATTTCTAAGGAAGAAGTCCATATACCCAAGGTGTTTGAATGGATTAATCGCCTTGTCGTATTGATAATTTCCGATGTTGCAAAGCTGGCTTCCTCGATTGATGCGATCGGTCAGAATATTTCCATAAGGCAATGTGAGATCGTACTGGAAGCCCCCGCCGTTTGCAGCCGAATACGTGGCATTGATAACGCGGTTGGTAAAATTATAACTGAAGTTAGCCACCCAGTCGATATTCGAGCCATCGACGTAGTCCTGGGTGATGGCCATGACGTTTCCATCCGGCAGGTACTCGTATCGCTCCTCGAGATAAAGGTGATCATTTTCAGAATGATAACCAGAGATCTTCGTCATGTTAGCGCCGGTATAGCTGAAGACAAAGTAACGTAGCGGAATAAAACTGCCTACCGAATCAACGAACGTTGACACTGTCATGCGTTCGAGTTTTCCGGCTGCGTTGTATTCATATCTTCGCCTATCCTGCGGCTCCCAATAGACCTCGCCACCGTCTGTAACTTTTTTATAGGTAACATAATGCGACAACTTTCTGGCCGGTGCATACCCGGTTAAAACAAATGTTCCGGGTACTTCCTGCCGGGAAGCCTCAAGCAGATAGTCTCCATTAACTACCAGCCTCGCGTGAGCACCCCACTGTTGTACTTCAAAGCTATAGTGATGATATCCTGCTTTCACTGACAGATCATTTCCAAACTGGCCATCATATGAAAATTCCTGAGACCATTGTTTTACGTTCTCTGCATCGAAACCTGATACGACAACAGTGCTGCTCACATCAAGGTAAGTGACGTCTCCAATCCTCAGCTCGACCTTCACACGCACATCCATCGTTGCAGGATTAACTACATCAAAACCAAAACTGGCATAGCCGAATTGCTCCGGAGTGTCGGTGTTGCCAACGGCAATTACTTGCGGCGTTACTGTTGTGCTTTGTTCGGGAGAAACAAGAAAATGAATCGGAAGGGCATTATCAACAAGATCTGCCTTTTCTGATCCCTCCTTAGGAGTAGCGTATATGGCCTTCGAGTCTTCATCCAGCACAATAAATGCCAACACTCTGTGGGAGCCTGTCTCTAAAACCAAAGATTCAGTTACGTACTCCGATCCGAATTCGACCAAAGGCAATTTTTCATTTTCCAGGACGAGCGTGCCGGAAGCATTTTCAACGCTCAGTAAAATAAATGCGGGCGTGCTTCCCGTTGATGCTCGGCCATTCGATCCTGCCTCGCTCGCAAACGAGAATGACGCGTGTCCTTGCTTTTTTGGTTCGACCTCTTCACGATCACAGCTAAATGCAAGCAAAAGAATAAATGCGGCAAAATAAAACCGCACACGATGGGGGTTATTCATGTTTATAAAGTTTAAAATCAGGCTCTGATTTCTTTGTGTAGAGCCTTAACTGGATTTCAAACGTTCAGGTTATGGTTTTGAAGTCCAAACTTGGAGCGTTTGGAACAAATACGGGATTTACCTTAGAGGCTTTAAAGGGAAAGTCCGTTCTCACGCGCATACTGGATGAGTTGCGCCAGGGTAGAGCGCTTAAGCTTTCGCTTGATGTTAGTACGATGCGTGTCTGCAGTACGATCACTGATGAACAATTCTTCGGCGATCTCCTTGTTTGTCTTTCCCTGAACGATAAGCTTTAGAATCTCTTTTTCGCGGAGTGTCAAAGTCTCACCTTCCGTTCTTATCCGATTTGCCGAAATGCCGCCGGTGATAAATTCGCCGTCGTCAAGCAATTTTCGGATGCTGTCAATAAAAACGTCCCGGTCTACATTTTTGATTAAATAGCCATTGGCCCCCGCTGCGATCATTCGGCTCACAAAATGTGTTTCCTGATGCATGGTCAGAGCCATGATTTTTATGTCAGGGAACTCCTGTCGGATCAGTTTGGTCGTTTCTATTCCGTCC
>DASPNN010000742.1:0-2330 GCA_035626495.1 Chryseosolibacter sp. | reverse complement strand
ACTCGCTCATGTCGATGCGCACCATCGCGTTTTCATCATTGAAGAGGTAGTCAGCAAGCGCTTTCGAAAGCTCAGTTTTTCCGACCCCGGTAGTTCCCATGAAAATGAATGAGCCGATCGGACGTTTGGGATCCTGTAATCCCGCGCGGCTGCGACGGACGGCATCACTCAGAACTTTAATTGCCTCTTCCTGGCCGGCCACGCGCTTGCTCAACTCATCTTCCAGGTGTAACAGCTTATCGCGATCGCTTTGCAGCATTTTTGAAACCGGAATTCCGGTCCATTTTGCAACCACTTCAGCGATGTCTTCACTATCAACTTCTTCCTTGAGCAGGGAATGGTCGCCCTGCATCTCTTTCATTTTCTTCTGAAGTTCGTTGAAACGTTTTTCAGCTTCCAGGATTTTTCCATAGCGGATTTCGGCAACCCGGCCGTAGTCGCCTGACTTTTCGGCCTGCTCGGCTTCGAACTTCAGGCGATCGATTGCTTCTTTCTCCCGCTGAATACCATGAACGACTTCCTTTTCACTTTCCCACTTCGCCTTCAGCGAATTGCGGCTTTCGTTCAGTTCAGCGATCTGTTTGGAGAGCACCGACTCTTTTTCTTTGTCTTTTTCGCGTCGGATTGCTTCGCGTTCGATCTCGAGCTGCATGATTCTGCGATTCAGCTCATCGAGCTCTTCGGGCAATGAATCCATTTCCAGCCTAAGCTTGGATGCTGCTTCATCCATTAAATCGATCGCTTTATCCGGAAGAAAACGGTCAGAGATGTAACGGCTTGAGAGCTCCACCGCCGCTATGACCGCGTCGTCTTTGATGCGAACTCCGTGATGGAGTTCATACTTATCCTTGATCCCCCGAAGAATAGACACTGAATCTTCGACCGAAGGTTCGTCGACCATCACACTCTGGAAGCGACGTTCAAGTGCTTTGTCTTTTTCAATGTATTTCTGGTATTCCTTGAGTGTCGTTGCACCGATCGCATGCAGTTCGCCGCGGGCCAGTGCCGGCTTCAGCAGGTTGGCCGCATCCATGGCGCCCTCTCCACCACCGCCGGCACCAATCAGAGTGTGGATCTCGTCGATAAAAAGAATGATTTGTCCATTGGAATCTGTCACTTCTTTTATGACAGCCTTCAACCGCTCTTCGAATTCGCCTTTGTATTTCGCGCCGGCTACGAGCAGGCCCATATCGAGTGAAACGATGACCTTTTCCTTCAGATTTTCGGGTACATCACCGTTGACAATACGTTGGGCCATACCTTCGACAATGGCGGTTTTACCCACGCCGGGTTCCCCGAGAAGGATGGGGTTATTTTTTGTCCTCCGGGAAAGGATTTGCAAGACGCGCCGGATCTCTTCATCTCGTCCGATGACAGGATCGATCTTGCCTTTCTTGGCGAGTTCGTTGAGGTTTTTAGAATAACGTTCGAGCGACTTGTATTTGGCTTCGGCATTCTGGTCGTTGACGGTCGATCCTCCGCGAAGCTCGCGGATGGCCTTTATGAGGCCTGTGCGGTCAAACCCGACGTCTTTCATCAGCGTGGCAATTTTATCCCGGGTGGCCAGGAGTGCAAGCAGCAAATGCTCGACAGCAACGTATTCGTCTTTGAATTCGCGGAGTTCTTTCTCTGCCTGCTGGAGCACACTGTTGGTGGCAGATGAAAGGTAAGGCTGCTGTCCGGAAACCCTTGGGTATGAGTGCAGTGCCTCGTCAAGTTTTCGGTGGAGGATATTTTCGTTGACGTTCAGTTTTTTGATCAGATAAGAGGATACATTCTCATCGGTTTCCAGGATCGCTTTAAGCAAGTGTCCGGGTTCGATAGCTTGTTGCTGATTGCCCAATGCTATCTCCGCAGATTTTTGCAGAGCTTCCTGGGATTTTATCGTAAATTTTTCAAAGTTCATAGCTCAAAACCTCACAGGCGTTTTAACAAATTATGATCCATTGAAGGGAATGTTCACGGATTACAGTAACTATGGCACTGTAAGAATAATTTTATCGGATAAATCAGGTCAAATTGTCTAAAAATATGCCAAAAAGATCCTCTCAACCACCGGTATTCTTGCCGCATGCGTACCTATTGGAAGTAGCCTGGGAGGTATGTAACCAGGTCGGCGGCATTTATACAGTCATACGTTCGAAGGTGCCGGTGATGATGCAGCATTGGGCCGGCCGCTACTGTTTGATTGGACCGTATGTCTATGACGGGATTGACGCGGAGCTCGACCGTCTTGACGATGTGGAAGATATTTACGGACAGGCGGCTGCATCACTTCGGAAGCGCGGATTCGATGTTCATTACGCCGAATGGCTGGTAACTGGTAAGCC
>DASPNN010000741.1:0-2338 GCA_035626495.1 Chryseosolibacter sp. | reverse complement strand
GATCTTTCCCCTCTGATACATCGTCTCCATCGCGCCCAGTACACCCCCGCGTTCGGTGATCCGGTCGAATTCCGATAACACGGCCTCCTCCACAAGATCGGTAAGCTCTTCGATAATGAAAGAGCCTTGAAGCGGGTTTTCATTTTTTGCAAGACCGAGCTCTTTGTTGATGATCAGCTGGATCGCCATCGCCCTGCGTACGGATTCTTCCGTCGGCGTGGTGATCGCCTCATCGTACGCGTTGGTGTGCAACGAATTGCAGTTATCATAGATAGCGTACAACGCCTGCAATGTCGTACGGATATCGTTGAAGTCGATCTCTTGGGCGTGCAACGAGCGGCCTGATGTCTGGATGTGGTATTTCAGCATCTGGCTCCGGGCATTTGCCCCGTATTTGTTTTTCAAAGCTTTCGCCCAAAGCCTGCGCGCAACCCTCCCAATAACCGCGTATTCCGGGTCGACCCCGTTGCTGAAAAAGAAGGAAAGGTTTGGTGCAAAATCATTGATATCCATGCCGCGGCTCAGGTAATATTCCACATACGTAAACCCATTGGCCAGGGTGAACGCAAGCTGCGTGATCGGATTCGCTCCCGCTTCGGCGATGTGGTATCCGGAAATGGAAACAGAATAGAAGTTCCGGACATCGTGATCGATAAAGTACTGTTGAACGTCACCCATCAGCCGCAAGGCAAACTCTGTTGAAAAAATGCAGGTGTTCTGTGCCTGATCCTCCTTCAGGATGTCGGCTTGTACAGTCCCGCGTACTTGCGAAAGCGTGGACTCTTTGATTTTCGCATAAATCTCCGGAGGCAGAACCTGGTCGCCGGTGGTGCCCAGAAGCATCAGTCCCAGGCCATCGTTTCCTTTCGGCAGAGAACCCTGGTAGGCCGGCCGTTGATGATCCCTGTACATAGCGTCGACCTTTTGGCGAACTTCATCCACCAGTCCGTTTTGCCGGATGTAGATCTCGCACTGCTGATCAATCGCCGTGTTCATGAAATAACCCAGCAGCATGGGCGCAGGCCCATTGATGGTCATCGATACCGACGTACGCGGGTCCGCCAGGTTGAAACCGCTGTACAGCTTCTTCGCGTCGTCCAGGCAGCAAATGCTGACCCCGGAATTACCAATTTTCCCGTAGATATCCGGGCGGTAGTCCGGGTCGTTACCGTAAAGTGTCACCGAGTCAAATGCTGTCGACAAACGTTTCGCGGGGGTTGCATGGCTGACATAGTGAAACCTGCGGTTCGTCCGTTCTGGTCCGCCTTCACCGGCGAACATTCGCGTTGGATCTTCTCCTTCACGTTTGAAGGGGTAAATTCCGGCCGTATAAGGGAACTCGCCCGGAACATTTTCCTGCAGGCACCATTCCAGGATTTCACCCCAGGCCTCATATCGCGGTAGGGCGACTTTCGGAACCTGTGAATGTGACAAGGACTCAGTGTGCGTCTGGATGGAGATCTCCTTATCGCGAACCTTGAACCTGTAAACCGCTTCTTTGTACCGTCTCAACTTCTCGTTCCAGTCTTCAATGAGCCTGAAGTTTTTCGGGTCGAGGTTGAGCTTCAGCTTGTCGTATTGCTCCTGCATGCGTGCAATGACTTTTTCCTTGTCATCGAACGAAGCTTGTTGCAGCGTCTCAATTGAACGGTGGAGCGCGAACAGTTTTTGCGCTACGTCCTTTTGGCTTTTGACCCACGCGTCGTAATTCCTGTTATTCTCGGAAATTTCACTCAGGTAACGGGTGCGATGCGGTGGGATAACAAATACTTTTTCCGACATCTCCCGAGTCACGGCGAAGGTCGACTTGAAATCGGCGCCGGTTTTTCGCACAATTGTATCGATGATATGCAGGTATAGCTGGTTGGTTCCCGGATCGTTGAATTGCGAAGCGATCGTTCCAAATACCGGCATGTCCTCCGCCTTAGCGTTCCAGAGCTGGTGATTCCGCTGATATTGTTTTTTTACATCCCGCAGCGCGTCGAGGGCGCCACGCTTGTCAAATTTGTTCAAGGCGATCACGTCCGCAAAATCCAACATGTCAATTTTCTCGAGCTGTGTGGCGGCACCGTATTCGGGCGTCATGACGTAGAGCGAGGCGTCGCTGTGGTCGAGTATTTCCGTGTCGCTCTGACCGATGCCGGATGTTTCCAGGATGATGAGGTCGAAACCCGCGGCCTTTAGAACGGTGATCGCTTCTTTGACGTATGCCGACAGTGCGAGGTTGCTTTGGCGCGTCGCCAGGGATCGCATATACACACGCGGACTGTTGATCGCATTCATGCGGATACGGTCTCCGAGGAGTGCGCCACCCGTTTTCCGCTTCGAAGGGTCTACG
>DASPNN010000740.1:0-6129 GCA_035626495.1 Chryseosolibacter sp. | reverse complement strand
TAAATATCGCCTTCCATCTTCCGAAGTTTTGTCGGTCAGGCGGGCCTGCCCGACTGACCCGATTAGTCCATCAGGAAGTTGTCTTCGCAATAAGTATCACCTTCCAGCAATCGAAGTTTTGTCGGTCAGGCGGGGATTCCGGCCTTAGGTACAAGGCTTGACCTGTCGCATACGGCGACAGGTTTTTTTATGTGGTACGTTTACGTTTTAGTTAGTCTGACTTCTGGCAAACTGTATGTCGGGATCACGCAGCATCTCGAGCGGAGAATCCATGAGCACAACGACGGAAAGTCAAAGTTCACTTCCGGGCATATGCCCTGGAGGTTGATTTATTTTGAAGAGCTGCCCGATACTCAATCAGCACGGGATCGAGAGAAATACTTGAAGAGCGCCGCCGGAAAACGTTTTTTAAAAAAATTTCTGGGGAGTGCCGGTTCCCTGCCCGACTGACCCGATTAGTCATCATCAGGAAGTTGTCTTCGCAATAAATATCGCCTTCCATCTTCCGAAGTTTTGTCGGTCAGGCGGGCCTGCCCGACTGACCCGATTAGTCCATCAGGAAGTTGTCTTCGCAATAAGTATCACCTTCCAGCAATCGAAGTTTTGTCGGTCAGGCGGGCCTGCCCGACTGACCCGAATGATATCATCCATCTTGATCGCCCTCGTAAACCGTACCGTCTTCCACCTTCCGAAGTTTTGTCGGTCAGGCGGGCCTGCCCGACTGACCCGAATGATATCATCTATCTTGATCGCCCTCGTAAACCGTACCGTCTTCCATCTTCCGAAGTTTTGTCGGTCAGGCGGGGATTCCGGCCTTAGGTACAAGGCTTGACCTGTCGCATACTGCGACAGGTTTTTTTATGTGGTACGTTTACCCTCCGGAAAACGTTTTTTTCTCATCTAGTGTCTTTATTTTTTTGGATCACTCTGACGCGAGCAAGCCGGATCTTCCTCAGACCAACAAATGGTGACAATGAAGTTGAACTCAGTCCTAGCAATGATGAAAATGATCAATACTTGGAAAGTGGTTATGAGAGTGGGGAATATTGTGCTTCCGTTTGACTATTACAATCCGAATACCGGCACTTTCTCCACCTAGCTTACAGTCGAAGTCGAAAGTAATGAACTCACTGTCATCCATTGGCCAGACAGTAGCTGGCTTGACCACGGCTATTCGCTGTGCTGAATTCCACGACGACGGATATACGTCTTTCACTTCTGACAAGGGGTCTGACTATGAGGTTACGTTGATTTTAGAAAATCCCCTGCAGTTTATGGCTCTGCTGCAAAGATTCCGCAGAGGATGATTAATAAACCAGGCCAAACCCACATTTTCATGTGATTCAACCCTTCAAGGGAGCCCTTTTCAAGGTTTTTTAGCTGCAAATCATATTATAATGTGATTTTATTAAATTTTACAAATAAAATCTTGTATTTTTGCATATAAAATCACACTAAAATGGGGTTTACATCTTTAGGAAAGGTCATCAGAGAGAGGCGTAAAAGTCTGGGGATCACCCAGCCGCACCTGGCAGATTTAGCAGGCGTCAATGTAAACACTCTATACAAACTGGAAAGAGGAATTTCCAATCCAACCATTGAAGTGCTTGTAAAGATAGCCGACGTGCTGGGGATGGAAGTAACGCTACAAATAAAAAATAAGGAACAATCGCAATGAAGGACGCCATTGTATATCGTAACAATCAACCGGCGGGAAGGCTTATTCTTACGGATGACGGCACTTATCTATTCAGATATGACGACGCCTATTTTCTTGACCCTACCAAACCCGCTATCAGCTTAACCCTGCCGAAGAAAAAGCAGGAGTATGAAAGCAAGTTCTTGTTCCCGTTCTTCTTCAATATGCTTTCAGAAGGTGACAATAAAAAGCTGCAGTGCCGGCAACTTCAAATCGATGAGAACGACAATTTCTCCTTATTGCTGGCCACGGCTGAATCAGACACCATCGGAGCGGTCACCGTTAAAAAAGTAGTGTCATGAAGACTGACCGATGTCCTTCCACCCTTCGGCAGGGTTTCGATACTTATAGCCCTACGGCCAAGAAAAAAGTGTTTTCCGGCAAGCAGGTAAGCCATGTCCTGCCTTTTCTTCCACCGGAAAAAGATGAAGAGATAAATGAGGCTTTTCTGGAGAATCGAAAACGGTTGAGCATTTCCGGTGTGCAGAAAAAGTTATCCCTTCGTTTGGAAAAAAATAAACTACGGCTTACTAAGCAAGGGGAACATGGACAATACATCCTAAAACCAATACCCGATGATATCAAGCGGCCCGACCAGGTTCCTGCTAACGAGCATGTGACTATGCAAATTGCCGCGCAAGTCTTCAAGATCTCAACAGCACCCAATGCCATGATATTTTTCAACGACGGACAGCCCGCATATATCACCAAACGTTTCGACTACAAGAAAGATGGATCAAAATATGGGATGGAGGATTTTGCATCGCTCGCCCAGATGACAAGAGACACCAGAGGCGTTGACTTCAAATACGATGGAAGTTATGAAGACATATTTCAATTGCTGAAGAAATATGTCGGACCTTATAAAATCGAGGCCCAAAAACTCTTCAGGCTAATTCTCTTCAACTATGTATTTTGCAATGGCGATGCTCATCTAAAAAACTACTCATTGATTGAAACAGAGCAGGGTGATTATATCCTCTCGCCCGCCTATGACCTTCTTAATACGAGAATACATGTAAATGACGCGGACGTAGCTCTTAAAAAAGGATTGTTTAATGATCACGAAACGGAAAGCTACAAGGCCAACGGGTACTATGCCTTTGACGATTTTTTCGAACTTGGCAAGCGTGCAGAACTGCCTGACGCAATTATAAAATCGGAAATAACGCTATTTTTAAAAAGTACCCAAGGTGTCCAGGCACTCTTATCGCAATCTTTCCTTGAATCCATGATCAAATCCAGATATATACAATTATTTGACGAGAAAATTAATCGGCTTAACTATTCATTCAAAAAGCTCTCGTGAGCAACACCTATTCCGAACAAATCGCATCGAGGCGAACCCGTCATTTGATTTCAAGGTGCCGCCAATTAATGAGGACAAACGCATCGAAGGACTGCTACGCTCTTTGGTGCCGACGTGATCCGCCGCATTATTCTTGACCCACAAAACAAAATGCCGCCAGCAAATTTGCAGGCGGCATTCGAATTATAGCCTTCGATAAGTTAACGTCAGGTTTTTTCCATGACGGTAACAAGCTCAGGTGTTGTCTTTCCCAGCTTTATAGCAAGCTTTCCCAACATCTCGCTTTTTCTGTCACGTTCAAAATTCAGGTCCTCGTCGGTTAGCGCCGGGAACGCTGTTCTCAATTTCGTTTTTTGATCTTTCCAATTCGTCTTCTCGTTTGTGTTACGTTTTGTATTTATCATAAATTTTGTTTGTTGCTTCGTCAAACCGTTGGCTGTCGTTTGGATGCTTCTTAGCCGCTCAATGATTGAAAATTCGCGCTTCAGTAATAGCAACGATTGAGACGGGATAACACTGTGTGTACTTTGATACTTATGATCGTACCATTATCGTACCCTCGCGCCAGCAGTAAACAAATAGACTGAATCTGAATCTGGCACATTATTTCTTTAATGCATGGCGACGACACACCACACCGTGCTTTTTACAGGAGAAAACCATACAATCCAAATCTTTAAAGATCCTGAATCCGGTCATTGCAGAATGATATTCCCCTGCAGGCAGCCGGCTGCTCTTTGACAGGAATGCCAGTGAGGGTACCCTTTGGCACATACAGTCGTTTAAGCGAAGAGCAGTCTACCTGCAGTTCTGACCAGTCCGTAAAAAAAACATATATGAGCAATATAAAAAATCCTGACGAGCTCTGGACGTTGCAAAAAGCAAAATTGAAGCTAACGTTCCGCCACCTCCATGACGCAGACCTATATTATGACTATGGAAAGAAAGAAGTAATGATGACTCAGCTTCAGCTTAAACTTGGCAAATCAAGGCCAGAGCTTAATCTATTGCTTTCGGAACTATAAGCCTGCTTGAAGCTCGGATCATGTCCCACGTTGGGCAATTCCTTTCGTGATGTGACTACTTCCATGCCCAGTTTGAGACCTGGCAAAGAGCATGATGCGATCTCTATGTGCCTTTTGCTGTGCAAATTCACAACGCTGACGCTGATGGAAAATTATTATACTTCAATAAAACGCAACGTTAAGCATTTCATGTTTGTTGTATGATAGATGGTGCTCATGTGTGTCATCCGATAAAAATGAAGACAAAGAAAATATTTTATGTGTTGCTGCTATCAGGATTGTGTTTGGTAACGACTGGCGTTTTTGCGCAGGAAGATAGAGAGTTGACCGGTAAAGCTTATGCCGGCAACGACGATCCAACAAATTATCAAATCAGTCCGATTAATGGGTCCTTGGACGGACTGGGGAAAATTTCTGTGTTTGTCGGCACCAGGGAAATTCTCGCGGCCGACACCAGAAAACTAAAAAAACTGATGGAAGCGAAGGGAATACGTATCAACTACAAGGAGTATCAGGACATGATCCACGTTTGGATGCTCCTGCATTTTCCGGAATCAAAGAGGGCAAAAAGTGAGATCGTGGAATTGATCAGGTCTTGACCTGATTAATCAATGGATTCTGATGTTCAAGCCGTGGTTCATGAATTTCAGAGTATTCCCCCATTCCATCGATCTTAGAAGGAAAAGCGTGCACTCGAAAATTGCGATGAATGAAACAAACACAACGGCATAAACGCTGGTCTTGCAAGATTGGCACACAATTATAGCAGAATACAGCTTGACAGCTCTATTTTAACCTGATAAAGCCGAACGAGAGCAACTATAATTCACAAAGCTTCGTTGTCTTAGTATCCCTTCTTTATCTTAAGCCCAGCACGTGGGTCGGCCTTAGCATAATTAAAGAGCGCATCAATAAGCAGCAATTGTCCAGCTGCCATCACCGATCTTAAACTTCAGCACGAAAGTGAGCTGATTACAACCAAAATGAGTTATCAAACGAATTCAGACAACATCTATCAGGAAGGAACATTGATATCAGCCAAAGAGAATCCGTCCTTAGCGCTGAAAATCATCGCGTATAAGCAGCGTATCTATTACTGTTCGGTGGTTGGGGACGAAGCGCGCAAACAGCTCGTTTATTTCGAGCGTGAATTGATATCACCTTCGAACCAAAGTGACCAAAATTATTCAGTTGACGATAAAACCAATAAATCATGATCCAATATTTGAAGACTCTGATATCCAAAATACGGCTGTTTCGGCCATTTAGCTTACCCGTTGCCCCCTTAAAGCTAACACACATCACTGAAAGGTTTGATGTCGTAGAGCATGTTCCTGCTTATACAAGAATCAAGTTTTAGCTCTTTTGGCCCAGCCTCAGGCAGCTTATCTTCCGGGACTGGGCGATAGTTCTTCATATCGATGTGAGGATTTGGGTTGGTGGAGCGGCTTATCCCATCATTCTTAGTGGATGAGCGGATGAGCGCGTAACATCAGTGCTTGGGTGAGCAATTCGTTGCGTCTTGTGGTCATTTAAGTTCCCATTGTGGGCACCCGGCAGATACGTTTGTAGTATTCGGTATGGCGTAACTAAACAGTGATGTCGGCATGGAAACATTACCAACAGCGTGCAGCTACATATGGCATAAATACCGTCCTGTTATTCTGCGGCTTATGGTAAACGCGGAAGATGTGCCGCAGCAATACGTTTTCTCAAGTCATGAGTTCAGGAGAATATTTCCAAAAAACCGGAGCAGCCTTGCGTTCATTCTATATATGCATCGCTCGAAGGCCTTGAATAACATCAAAGCATCACCCCTCGCCCAGGCCTTGCTGGGAATATTGCAACAATCCAACACCGCTGGTAAACTCACCGAAGATTCCACTTATGAGCTTATGCTGGATGAATGCTTCGTATTCCATGTCCGGAAGAACGGCGTTGCCATTGATAAAGATCTGTCTTCGGTTTGAGCCGGGAATGTGCGTGGATAACTAAGGGATAAATCATTAACTTTCCCGCGCTGATTCGGTATTTTTTTCACGCAGCTATCAAATCAAATCCCTTACATCTTATGATCACTCGTAAATTTCGCCTCA
>DASPNN010000739.1:0-18009 GCA_035626495.1 Chryseosolibacter sp. | reverse complement strand
AACCTTTTTGTCCGTTTCAAGCTGAATGTTCAGCACTTTATTTTTGTTGACGAAGATAAGTCGCTCCCACTCCTCCATTCCTTCCTGATTAAAGAGTGTGAAGACGGCGATCCCTGAAGGGAATCCGGCCACCGGGATCTCCACGGAGTTTTGACCCTGTGCAACGCGGATTTTGGATGCATAATGCGCCACGCCATGCGATTGGCCCACCAAAAACACCTCCGATGCGCGGGGCGCGTGGATTTTACATAAGAGAGATCCCGGGATTTCATTCATCTCCACAACGAAGCCCGCGGCGATGGCCTTCGGCAGTTCGAAACGGGATGTGTTCCCCACGGGTCTTTCTATGACCGCGAAGTAGCGCTTGTCGTCCGCGGGCTCAAACATGAACGATCCCATGCCCATGTGGAGGCTTTCAAAGGAAGTGATGCTCCGTCCGCTTTCATCGATAATGACTCCGGCGATGTCTGCAGCCTTTCCATATTCGTTGATGGCTTTAAAAGCGACACGCGACCGGACACCGGCGACCAGGTCACCGCCTTCCGGGAAAAACTGGAGGTCGACTTTGTTGAGCACGATGGGAATAGAACGCGAGATCGATTCCTGCTCCCCGCCGTAGGAGATGATGGCCTGCAGCAACCCGTCTTTCGTAGTCAGCGTGTCCGGGAGGCTAAAACGCAGGGCTACATTTCCGTCATGGTCGGTAGCGACCCGAAATTCCCTGAACATTGTGGTTCGCAGACTGATCTTACAATCCACAATTGCGCTTCTAAGCGGCTCGTTTTTTAAATTCTTTACAGTTAGTCGGGCTGTCACATCATCGCCGGCACCGTACGCTTCTTTTTCATAGTCGAGTTTGAGAAGCATGCGCGGCGTGATCACTTTCTGTACTTGTATTTCCCTGGAGTAAAACGATTGCTCACCCGCATTCCGCATCCATTGCGTGTAGGCACGGACCGTGTACATGCCTCCCGGTGCATAGTCTGGCAGACGAAAGTCACCACGTGCCGATCCCTCTTGCACGAATAGTTCAAGCGTTGACAATTTGCTCCCTTTTGGGTCGTTCAGCTCGACATACACCACATCGCTGACGCTTGTAGCGCGATGGGTGCTTCCATCGAGAACGAACGCATTGAACCAGATATCATCGCCCGGCTTGTAGAACGGGCGGTCGAAGTGCAGATACACTTTCTCTTCCGGATGTTGTGCCGTAAACGCCGCGAGTTTGCGGGTCAGCATTTCATGCAACGGCTCGGTATTTTTCTGAAAGCCTGATATCAGAAGCCCGATAAGAGCAAGGACGATGAGTATTCTTTTTGTTTTCATAGATCAGATCTTTAGCGTGAGTTGTGCACTGAAACTGCGTGTAGACGGCAGGTTGAACAAGTCAAGACCGCCGCCGTTTGCATACCCAAACAGAGACGAAGAGGGATCAACGCCGGAGTATGGGGTGATCATTACCAGGTTGCGGCCTGCAATTGACGCTTTGATGGTTTTTGCAGCTCCCGGCAAGTTGAATGTGTACGAAAATGAAACCTCGTTCAACCTGATCCATGAGCCGTCTTCGATATAGTTTTCGCTCACGCCTGCAATTCCGTACCGCATCCAATAATTTTCTTCCACGGGTTTCGACGGATCGTACAACGCGACCGGCATTGCATTTGGCTGTCCACTCAGGTCTACGCCTTTGAACAGATGCGATCCGAGATCACGCATCTTCCCTGTTTCTTCGGAGCGGCCATAGTAATCGAGAAGTGCCCGCGTCCCATTCCAGATGTCTCCGCCCTTTTTTACATCCACCACAAACGTCGCGTTGAATCGTTTCCAACTCATGGAATTTTCTATGCCCAATGTCCAGTCGGGCAACGTATTCCCGATTTTTTGAATCTCGTTGCTGGCGTGTGGAAACCCGTCTGAGCCAATCAAACGATTCCCGCGATCGTCTTTCAGAAATGTTGTGCCGTAGATCGCGCCGAAGGGTTGACCTTTAGCGATTGCGAGACCCGTGTTGCTGAACCCCGCAAGCGGAATGAATGTTTCGCCGTCATAAAGCGCATCAACCATACTCGTTACCCGGCTCCAGCGGATCGCGGACGTCGCATGACCGTGACGCAGGTAAAAGCGCTTCGAAAGCGCCAACGTTAATCCCGCATTATTGATTCGCGCTGCATTGGCCAGCTCAAATCCTCCGTTGCGATGAATCGGTGTTAGAAAATGGGCTGTGGTATTGTTGAAATAGGATAATTCAAAGGATATCCTGTCGTATCCTTCCATATCGATGCCGGCTTCGAACTTTCTTTCGGTTTCCGGCAACAGGCCATGCCGGAAAAATATTTCCGCAGATTCAAAATAGCGGTTGTAGTGCTCGACTCCGGAGGTTGTTGTAAGATGGGTCCATGCCGAATAGATCAGCGGCGCCTCGCGCGTGGTGCGGGCGATCGTCGAATAAACTTTTAGACGATGAACCGGATCCAGGTACAATAGCTCTGCAAGATCGGCCGATGCGCTGAATGAAGGAAAAAGATTCAGATAACTTTCAGGATCGACGGTGCTTGAGAAATAGCTTCTGTTGGTTAACCGCAGGTTTAGCCAATTGTGATGAAACTGCGCGTTGAATATGAATTCGTGGCTCGCCCGTGATAAAAGTTTGTTGAGTACCCGCACTGATTCTGCGCCCAGCGGTTCAAACGGAGCGTTCTCTGACAATCCTGACGCGTCAAGGCGGTCCAGCTCCCGCGACTGACTTGTGTACTGATAGGAAATATGTCCCTTGAGCTCGGAATCGTAAAAGTAGCGGTGGAACGAAGGTGTGATCATCGACGAGAGGAACTTTTGATTTTCCTTTCTTACCGTCAGCCTGCCTTGCGGGCTGGACGAAAATCCTCTCGGCACCCCGAAAATTATCTCGTTGGACTGCTGATCGACGTTGGCATTTGCAGTTACCGCAAATGAACCAGTGATTTGATATCGCAAGCTTGACCCGGCAAACAGGCGTGTTCCCTGCTCGCGATCCGGATAATTTTGAATCAAGGCGAACGGGTTGTCGACGCTTGACGGCGCGTATGAGCGTTTGCTCCCATCTGGCAACAAGTAGGAAGACTCCGAACTTGCAGCCTTTTTACCTCCCAAGCCGTTCGCGTTATCAAACGTGGGCGGGGTCAGCAGCAGGCTGCCGAGAATTCCCGATAGATTCGCGCCGCGGTTGAGCAATGTTCCATCGGCGATGCTGCCAACCGCATTCACATCCATCTGCAGTGCCTGCGTCACCTGGAAAGACTTTAACTGCAGGTGGAAATTGTCTTTTGTTGATTCCGAATTCGGGATCACACCCTGCCGGTAATTACGACTTGCGCCTAGTGAGAGCGTTGCAGTTCTTAAAACAGGCAGCGACACTACAACACCGGTTTCCGCACCGAGGCCCGTGCGAAACAAGGATAGGGGATTGTAAGTTTTCGCCCGGACAAGTGACGGGGAGCTGGTTAAACGCCCATTCCGGTCGTATGGATAATTGGACCCATCTAACGACAAGCTCCGGACAATCGGCCCCCAACTCAAAAGTTCCTGCTGATCAGGCCCGCGCCACGTTATCTGTCCGTCCACCGCGCGGCCCTGAGCATAACTGTTTTGAAGCGCGGGCAGGTGAGTGATTTTCTCAATGGTGGCCGATGAGTTAAGTTGGACATGGACACCCGAGCGCGGGGGCGGCGGGTATCCGGTCGTGACCAGGTAGCCATTGCCTACGCGAATTTTTCCATAGCGAAGCCCCATGGAAATTTTCGGGCGGCGCCGGATGTCAAGGACATTATCGGCAGCAATCGCTGGTCCGCGCTGAAGGTACACCGGTGTTTGGTCAGAAAGTGTGTAGACACCCGGCGTATTTTTGGTGGTGTCGGAAAAAAGTGCGTTCCAAACCGGCGCGGGTTTGGAGGCTTTGGGTTCGGCGCGGCGATCGCTGGGTCCGAGCGGTGTGAGGGTTTCTTCGGTAACGAGCACTTCACGCGACTGCATTCCCACGAACGAAAATACGAGGACGGATCCGATGGGCGCTGTGAGCGAATAGTTTCCATCGGCATCGGTCGCAGTTCCTTCCATCGTACCTTTGACAACGATGCTTACACCCGGCAAACCGTTTCCCTGGGCATCCGTCAGTCGTCCGCTGACAAGCCGTTCGCCACCCTGCCCCGCGGCGGAGAGAACATGGGTGAGCAAAAGAATCGTAAAAATTATTCTCATATGCATTCAGGTTTATAACCAGATGCACGCGTTCAGCATATTCCATAAACGCGACGGGTCGCCGTCACGCAGTTGGGGGGAGTAGGTTTCGAAAAATTTTAACGCGCCCTTGACCCTGCGGAGGGCGCACCATCTGCCCAGAGTTTCCAGAACGGAACGAAGGTCACGTAAAAATTTGAGTAATATCATTGAATATGCAATGGCCACGCTACCCCGGCATGAAGGAGGTGAGTTGTGCGCAGTTACGGCAAGTGTTCGACTTTATCCCCTGGATACAAACCTTCTCACTTTCTAAAAAATCAGTAATTTCACTTGACCAAAACCGGTACCGACGTGAAAATAAAATACTTCGCCGGGCTTGCCGCCGGACTATTTCTGGCACTCGCCCCTTACAGTTCCATCCACTCCACCATCATGCAAAGCAACACGAACGCCGACCTAGTCAAAAAATTTTATGCGACGCTGAACCAGGGAAAAACGAGCGACCTGGACCCATTTGTTGCCGCGGACTTTCGCGATTATAACGCTTCGCCTGACCAGCCGAAAGGCCTGGCTGGGTTCAAGTCGTTCCTGCAAAACATTGTCACAGCTTACCCCGATCTGTCGATCGAAGTGCTCGACGTAATCACAGAAAACAACAAAGTAGTCGCGCGCCTGCAGATTACGGGAACACACAGCGGTGTGTTAATGGGCAAGATTCAGCCAACGAACAAGCGGGTACAGTGGACCGGTATCGACATCTTCGAGATCAACGGCGGGAAGATCACCGGCCGGTGGAGCGAAAGAAATCTACTTTCGATGATGATCCAGGTTGGCGCTTTCCCAAAATGATGACGGCGATTCAAACTCCCACCGTTTCAGAAAACGTGTGAAAAACCACGTTCCATTTTTTTGATGCATGGTATACAAAGTTTGTTTTCAACCGCGGATATTCGTGTCGAAAAATGTGTGAATGGATCTCAAGAACAAGCAGCGGATTGCCCTCAGTGCCTTTTTCTTTCTTTCCGGAACCTGCTTCGCCACCTGGACCTCCAGGATACCGACGATCAAGTCGAACTTCGGCTTTAACGATGCTGAGCTTGGTACCATTCTGCTCTTTATGCCAATCAGCTCTCTTATCGGATTGCCGGTTTCGGGTTTTCTGGTTTCGCGTTACGAAAGCCGCAAGCCGTTAATAGCGGGCTTTTTCATGGCGGTGATGTCTTTGTTGTTCATAGGTCTGGCAGCAAACACGTTCGCGCTGATAGCCGCCCTTTGTGGCTTTGCTTTCAGCACACGAATCTTCAATATCGCGGTCAACACCCAGGCAATTACACTCCAAAAGCAGTTCGATCGCAGGATCAATGGGTCCTTTCATGGACTTTGGAGCACTGGAGGAATCGTGGGAGTCGCGATTTCGACATTGATGGTGGCGCTGAAAGTCGATATGACCATTCACCTCTCCATTGTTTCGGCGGTGGCGTTGGGGTCAATCATATTTGCTTCCCGTTTCCTGTTGCGAAATGATCGTGCCACGACGGGCAACAAATTCATTCTCGGCAAACCCGACCCTTATATCGTATACCTTGGCCTGCTTGTGTTTTTCGCCGCGATCTGCGAAGGCGGCATGTTCGATTGGAGCGGTATTTACTTCCGTGAGATCGTGCAGGTCGACATTTTTACACTTGGCTATCTGACCTTCATGATTTGTATGGCACTGTCACGCTTTGCCTCCGATGCGGTGGTGGAACGCATCGGCATGCCCCGCACTTACATGCTGAGCTCCGCACTGATCTGTGCCGGTATTTTGCTTTCAGTGGCACTGCCCTATTTCTGGACGGCCATGATCGGATTTTGCCTGGTCGGCCTTGGCACGGCCTCTGTTATTCCAATGACATTCGCATTGGCCGGGGCGTCAAAGAAATATTCACCGGGCCTGGCGATTTCCATCATTGCCACGTACAGCATCGTGGGTATGCTGATCGGTCCACCGATGATCGGCTATATCTCACACGCATTGAACCTTCGTGTATCATTCCTGGCCTTTGCGTTTGCGGGGCTGATGCTGATCCCGATCTCACAGCTGTTCTTTCGCCATCAGCGCTCGCTGTATTAAGGGCGATTGTGCCATTCGATTGTGAATATGGTTCCTTCCCCGGGAGCGGACTGCGCGCGAATAGTTCCATGATGCTGGTTCATGATCTTGCGGGAAAGACTTAGGCCAATACCTGTACCGTTGGATTTGGTGGTAAAAAAGGGGATAAAAATTCTTGAGAGGGTATCCTGATCCATGCCTGGCCCGTTGTCTGAAACCGAGATGGTAACGCTGTTATCGTCCGGTTGCATTGCATAGATGTCGATCGCACCGGTGCCATCGGCGGGGGCTGCTTCAATTGCATTTTTGAGAATATTGATCAGTACCTGCTCGATCATGCCCTGGTCCGCGGTCATCGTGATCGATGTCCTCGAGAATCTGACATTGAGGTGAATTGAATTTTTCTCAAACGCCGGCCCGAGCAGGTCGACAACACTTTTTATTACAGTCGGAATGTTGATCGTTTCTGGTCTCATTTCGGGTTTTTTTGAAAACTCCTTGTAGGAGGATACAAATCTCAACAACCCTTTGCTCCGATGGGCGATCGTTTCGATGCTCGTGTGCAAATCCTGCGCGCTATCCGGGTCGATGGAAGCAAGGTCTTTAGCCGTTCCATCAGGGCGGGTGATCATCGATCGAACGGCGTCCGCAAGGGATGCTATCGGCGTAACACTGTTCATGATTTCGTGTGTCAGCTCTTTGGTCAGCGATTCCCAGGCTTCAACTTCCCGGATCTGCATCTCCGAACTGATGTTGTGGAGCAATACGATCCTAACACGCTTGCCGGCGACAACCAGATCCTTGCTCTGTACAGACAGGTCGACAGGTTGTTCGTCAATCGCCACCTGGACAACTTTGCGCCCCGTCGTCGCACCTTTGATAGCCTCAGCCAGCTGCTCACTGACCGTTCGCAAGTCATCGATCCGGTTGATCGCTGCCTGCCTGAATAACCTCTTTGCTTCCGGGTTCATCATAATGAGCTTGTCGTCCTCGTCAAAGCTCAAAATGGCGACCTGGATATGCTCGTTGACCGCATTCAAGTACTGGTAATGGAGCTCTTTCTCCATGGTGACTTTGCCGAACTCACGGATCACCTCATTCAGGGCTTTGCTGACTTCGATCTGGGAGGTCGCGCCGGTATTTGCAAACATATCTGTATAGGCCCCCTGCTTTACCGACAACAACATGCGGGTCAGTTGTTTTCCGGATTTGCTGATATAGCGCACAAGCTCGAAGGATGCGAGCAAGAGCATTAATCCGCACAACACCGGAGCAAAGAACATCTTCATCGACAATGTCACGAACGCAAAGGCGATCGCCAAACAGACGATGATCAGGACGCGAATTCCGATATTCAGTGCGAGATTCTTCACTGCGGGTTCTTTGTTATCACATTTACTTGTCGATCCCGTACTTTGTCATTTTCCGGTAAAGTGTCGTTCGCCCGACGCCGAGCTCTTTGGCGACCTTGCTCATATTACCCTTGAATTTCTGAATTGCAAAAAGAATTGCACGCCGTTCCATTTCATCAAGTTTCAGATCATCCTTTTTCTCCAGCTGGTTTTTTCGCGTGTCGAAAAGGAAATCATGCTTTTGAAGCCTGGTTTCGTCACTCATGATCACGGCGCGCTCTACTGCGTGCTGAAGTTCACGGACGTTTCCCGGCCAGCGGTAGGCTTGCAAGTAACGAATCGCATCGTCGCTGATTGATTTTTTTTCTTTGCGGTATTTGTGACAATACATGTCTATGAAATATGCAACGAGCGGCGGAATGTCTTCGGTCCGCTCGCGCAATGGCGGTAGCTGAATTTCCACCGTGTTGATACGGTATAAGAGATCTTCCCTGAAGCCGCCGGCGCTCACGGACTCATGTATATTGATGTTGGTCGCGCAAATGAGCCGGATGTCCACCGGAACGGGAAGGCTGGCTCCGAGGGGGATCACCTCGCGATTTTGAAGAACGGACAGCAACTTTGACTGCAATGCGATCGAAAGGTTCGCGACTTCATCCAAAAACAGCGTACCGCCGCTGGCGAGCTCGAATCGTCCGATCCGGTCTTCCCGTGCATCTGTGAACGAGCCCTTCCGATGTCCAAATAACTCAGATTCAAAAAGTCCTTGCGATAAAGATCCCAGATCCACCTTCACAAACGGCTGATTCCGCCTGTGCGAAACATTGTGAATGTGCCTTGCCACGATCTCCTTTCCGGTACCGTTCTCACCGAGCAGCAATATATTGGCATCAGTTGTGGCAACTTTTTCGACGACTGTGAAAACGGTTTTCATTCCAGCGCCAGATCCGATCAACGTTGCTTCGGGAGTATTGTGAAGTTCGGTGAACTGCTGCTGTTTCTTTTTAAGGGTCTGCAGCTCTTTGCGGGTCTGTGCATGCTGAAACGCCGCCATAACCGTCGCTTCGAGCTTTTCATTTTCCCAAGGTTTGACAACGAAATCCGCCGCCCCGTGCTTCATGGCTTCAACGGCTGTTTTAATGTCGCCATATGCGGTGATCATAATGACGTGCTGCCCCGGCCGCATCTGCAATATTTCCCGCAGCCAATACAAACCTTCATTTCCGCTGGTATTTCCGGCACGAAAGTTCATATCGAGTAAGATCACGTCGAACTGACGCTGGTGGAGCAGTGTTTTTAGCCGCTCCGGATTATTTTCAGTGACCACGGTTTCAAATCGCTGCCGCAACACGACCCTGGCGGCTGTTACAATGTCCGCATCATCGTCCACAATTAAGATCGCCGCTGGAATTTTTGCCATGAAGCCGGTTTGCCTGTCTCAAAATAAAACACAATTTGCGAGAAATAACCCAGCTTGAAAAGCCGCCGTTTTTTGGGTCTGCAATGGGCTAATCAGTGAAACGCTTTTCGCAAACGTTCGATCTTTTGTATCGGCGAAGCGGCAGGAAGACTCACTGAAAAAATTATTCTGGATGGAATCTTTTCAGTACCGTAGTGTTAGATATAATGAATACACTGGTGAATGTCATTGTATTTCTTGATTTTTTTAGAAGTTTAGATCCCGAATTAAGTTCAACTTTTTAAAACACTGGCGAATAATTGATGAAGTACTTAACCCTCTCTCTCCTGTTGGTTTGTTTGTCAACCGTTGGCGGAAGCCTGTTCAGCAAAGCAGCATTTGACCGGAAAAATCCCGAAGTGCACGCGGTTTCAGAAAAGGCGGTGATGACCGCTGTGATGTATGATGATTCGCTGCGCGCATTGTATCATGCTATCGGGCTGGAGAAGTATGATCTTCCCTTCGATATTTTTCGCTATGGGATGATCGGATATCATTCCCTCGAGCAGGATGGAAAGCTGAGCGGAAAAGGCTTGCTGTCGATCATCGACTTTACCAAACCGAGTACGCGTAAGAGATTCTACACGATCGACCTCAATAGGCGCCGGGTGGTTTTTCATACTTATGTGAGCCATGGCCGGAATACCGGAGAAAACTATGCAACCGCGTTTTCCAACAAGCCGCATTCTAATCAGAGCAGTCTCGGCTTTTATGTTACGGGCGAAACGTATGTCGGCAGCAAAGGCTACAGTATGAAGCTGGATGGCATGGACAGAGGTTATAACGATAAGATCCGTGACCGCGCGGTTGTGATGCACGAGGCAGACTACGTTAGCGAAAATTGGATTAAGCGCTATGGAAGACTGGGTCGCAGTCAGGGCTGCCCTGCTCTGTCGAAGGAAATGAACAGAAAAGTAATCGATACGATCAAAGGAAAATCACTGATCTTTGCATACTACAACGACGGTGGATTTTTGAGATCTTCTGCGAATCTTGACCTTCAAAAGGTTCTTAACGGGTACAATACCGGCATTGCCCTCGCGAGCAAATAATATTACGGAAAGTCAGTATCAAAATACCGCGGATCCCTGCGATGGGGCCCGCGGTTTTGCTTTTAGGGTCGATCAACGATTCAGGCTTGCTTTAACGTCCGACGTCACGATGGTTACGAGGGTCTTGCTTTCAGGCAATTCCTTGGCTGTATAAACCAGGCTTACCTTCTGGCCTTTTGCCGCCGCCAGGATGTCGCGCACTTTGCAGGTCATTGGTGGAAACGTGCCCTTGTCCGCATCAGCAAAATTCCATGATTTGATAATTGTGTTATCGCTGTTTTTCAGTGCGAGTGATCGCGCATTACCAACCACTCCGCAATGGCTGTACCTGACCGAGAGCATTTCGTTGGCTGAGGACTCCGTTAACGTAATCGTTTTCACGCTTTTGTCGTGATGAACGAATTGTTCGATGAGTGTTTTGTCACCTAACGAGATCTCGAAAGTGTCACCTCCCACATATGGAGTAAATGCGAACATGATTGTGCAGACCGCCGCGACGAACATCGTTTTCAGTGCGCGGAATTGTGGATTTGTTGTTTTCATACGATAGCGATTTAGATTTTTCTTTACCCAGGGTTTGTCCCTCTGAACAAATGAACGGTTTACGGTCGACACCGGGTAATTGGTATGATGAAGGGCGGGCTTTTCTTGACGAACTGCGCCGGCTTTTATATTTCGCCTACCGGGTTGCCAGCATTGGTGCGGCAGTGGGGATAATGGTCATTTGGCGGAGCTGCCTTTTGTCATGCCCATATAAGTCATTGCGAAAGTTTACCTGGCCGCGTTCATCCACCCAAACGGTTTTATACTCCAGGTAAACCGGATACTGTTTCTTGAGGGTGACCCGCGTAGGACTGTGTGAATTCATAGCCTTGTCAATCGCTTTACGGTCCCACTTCACCTCATCCTTCAACAAATACTCAGCAAGCGCGGCTGGATCTGACAGCCGAATGCATCCATGGCTGAAAGCTCTGAACGTCTTGGAAAACAGTGAATGATCGGGTGTATCATGGAGGTATATGTTCAGGTGATTCGGCATCATGAATTTTGCGAGCCCGAGCGCGTTGTCAAATCCCGCCTTTTGGACAACCCGGAATTCGTGAATATTCAAATCCGTTTCCCAATTTAGAGTTGCGGGGTCGATCTCAACCCCTTTCCGGTAAAAGACGTAATTTTTTCGTGCCGTGTAGTAGGAAGGATTTTTTTTCAGTCGCGGGAAGACTTCGCTTTTCATAATGCTCGGCGGCACTGTCCATGTCGGGCTTAGCACCACCGACTCCAGCGTGTCTTCAAAAACAGGCGTTTTGGTATTTGGCGCACCCACGATTACATCCATCTCCAGGGTTGTTTGAACACCTTCATGGATCCAAAGCCTGAACTCCGGAATATTGACGCGAATGTAGTGATCCGCCCGGGGACCCTGCCAACGGATTCTTTCCATATTTAAAGCGATGAGTTCCGCTTTTTCCCGGAACGACTGATTTAGCCAGCGCAGCGTGCTTTCGCCAATCACTCCGTCGGAATACAAGCCGTGTAGACGCTGAAACTCTTTTATCGCACCGGCAAGGTTTGCGTCAAACAATAGGGAATCACTTGCGCGAATGATTGAATCGCTCTCCAGAAACGGGGCGTTCAGCAACAACTTCCTCCGGACTGCCGGAATAGCGGCATACCGGTTGCCAGGCAGCATTTTTTCGTGAAACGGAATAGTTGTCATCCCAGCCTCTGAGCTTTCCAGCGATCGATAATACGACAGTGCGGACTGCAATTTTTTGTATTGATCGTCGACCGGTTGAAGGAAGAGGATGGCGTCGGCCATCGATCCGGGGTCGCTAATCATCCCCAGCAGTTCGATGTCAGCATTATCGTCCTTCTGAGGGCTGCGGAGCCAGGCATTTTTTTCTTCCGGTACGGAGGTAAGCCTGCCGAAACGCAAATGCCTGGCAAATTTGAAGAACGTAGCGGTGATTTTAATATCAAGGGCAATAAGCGTGCGGATGTCTGCGGGCTTATTGCCGTAAAGTGCGTGAACCTGGAGCCGTAAGCCGGCAGGATTGTACTCGGCGGCGAACAGTCCGTGGCTGCCGCAGGTTTCAATTTGTTCCATAAAGGCGGCGAAGACAGTGTTCGGTTTGTCTTCTTCGAGCCACCTGGTGGAATGGTTGTCACTATAGTATCGGATGATCTTTGACCGGAGTGTATCGTCACCCGGTAAGTCCGCGACCGATGTATACAGCGCCGCTGAGTCGACCGTTAAAAATTGTTTGACTTCGATGGGCTGCGTTTGTTGTATGATCCCGCCGTCGGGCAATTCGGTCTTTGTCAGGTTTCTTTGACAAGATGCCAGCAATGTGACGGCCAGGAGTATGTTGAGAATGTTTTTAAATGGTTTCATTTCCGGTTTGTTGAACTACCGGTAAAACTATTCTTGTTGGCTGCCAAAATTTGGCAGTTTTGATAACTGCTGGGATCCATTTGATAACTGCAGGCTTTTGGCTAATAACTGTAATTGCCGTCAAGCTGTGTGCTAAACGCACACTGAGTAGAATGCTGAGCTTGCGATGCGCCGCTCCCGGCATGATTTCGATCAAAATGAGTAAATTGCAAGTCTGGTTGTCAGTTTTTAGCGCGATCACAGGCTGAGTTAGCGCGCGTCAAATCCAGACACCTTTTTAAAACCCCGCTATGGAAACAATCATTCTGATTGCGATCATCGTCACGGCTGCAATTGCCGTGTCAATCAAAGACGCAGTTATACGAAGGCTCAATGCCATCGACGGACGACTGGAACGGTTGTCGCATCAACTTGCCGAATTGGAAAAGAAGAAGGCTCCGCTCCGTCAGGAGGATGCGTCGCAGGAGGCGCAGAAAGTGGAACACCGCCCCAAACCGATTCAACCGGAACGTGTGCGGGAGCCAGAAATAAAGCCTGCCGTTCCGCCAGTAGTGGACACACCCATCCCCGCACCGCAGCCACCAAACCCGGTGCCGAGTCCGATGCCGGAGAGAGAGCCACAGCGTGTGAAAGTCGCGACGGTCGCGGCCCGTAAACGCAATGAGGACCTGGAAAAATTCATTGGTGAAAACCTTGCGAACAAGATCGGGATCGGTATCCTCGTGCTCGGTATTGGCTACTTTGTCAAGTACGCGATCGATCAGCAATGGATCAACGAAATTGGTCGTGTATTTATCGGCATTCTTGCCGGCGGCATTCTTCTGGCGATAGCGCATCGCTTAAGGAAAACATTCAGCGCATTCAGCTCGGTGCTTGTCGGTGGCGGGATCGCAGTGCTTTATTTCACAATCGGCATTGCCTTTCACGAATACCATATATTCAATCAGGTGACGGCCTTTGTGCTGATGGTTGGAATCACCGCTTTCACGGTGGTGTTGTCATTAGGTTACAACCGGGTTGAGCTGGCAGTGCTCGCTATCCTGGGCGGATTCGGCTCGCCGTTCATGGTGAGCACGGGGGAAGGAAATTACGTGGTGCTCTTCACCTATATGCTGATCCTAAATGGCGGGATGCTCGTTCTTGCATTTTACAAAAGGTGGAAGATCATCAATGTTATCTGCTATCTGTTCACAATCCTGATCTTCGGAACGTGGGTGACAACGCGATTTGACGCATCAAACCTATCGATGATCCGCGGCGCCCTTGTGTTTGCTACCATGTTCTATTTCATTTTCTTCGCGATGAACATTGTGAGCAACATACGGGAACGGGCGCCGTTCGAAGGAATGCAGTTTTTCATTCTGCTCAGCAACACGTTTCTTTATTTCGCAGCAGGCCTGACCTTATTGAACAATTCCTATGGCGAAGATTTCAAAGGATTGTTCACCACATTATTGGCGGTGTTCAATTTCATTTTTGCCTATACGCTATACAAGAAGTTGAATGTGGACAGGAATCTTGTGTTCATGTTGATCGGACTGGTGCTGACCTTTATCAGCCTCGCTGCACCGATCCAGCTTGAAGGCAATTATATCACACTGTTCTGGTCAGCGGAGGCAGTGTTGTTGCTTTGGCTTGCAAAGAAATCAGGCATTCGCCTCATCAAGCTCGCGTCCGTTCTAGTGATGGCACTTATGGCCATCAGTCTGGTGATGGATTGGTCGCAGATATACTTCAACACAAACGCGCAACTGGCACTCATCTTCAACAAAGGCTATGTTACTTCCGTCGTCTCCGTCATCTCGGGATTTCTCACACTGATCCTCTTGAAGGGCGAAAAGGACGACCCTTCCTTCAAGACGGCGGATTACCGTTTAATTGTGTCCGTTCTGACGGTTGGCATTCTTTACATTTCCAATCTGCTGGAGCTGCGTCATCAGCTCTACTATGAAAATGATTCGTTCACCGCGCAAGAGCTTGTCATCGGCGCATACAACATGTTCTTTATATTAATGATCCTTGTTCAGGTAAGACGCATCCCGCTCTCAGCGGATGCGATGAAACTGACACCCTTACTGGGCATCGTGGCAATGTTGTCGTATCTGATCTATTACCATCAGATATCCGTCCAGGCAAGAACGGAATTTATGGCAGGCACATCCTCGGCATTGGGTTTCGGCTTTCATTATCTGGTCGTGGGGCTTGCGGTCGTAATTTCAGTCATCACCCTCAAAAGGATTAACGTCGAAAAAGCATTCACGGAATCGATTGCCAATTCACAGTGGTGGTTGTTTATATTTTTCTTTGTGTTTATAGCCAGCGCGGAGCTCGACCACACGGTAGTGCTCGGGGCTTCACCGGAGGGTAATAATTTGGCCTATGTGGTTAATCAGAATCACAAGATCGGGTATCCGATACTGTGGGGTGTCAGCTCCTTTGTACTGATCGCCTTCGGCCTGCAGCGCAAAATTAAGGTCCTCAGGATCATTTCCCTTGCCCTGCTGCTCATCACGCTGCTGAAATTATTTCTCGTTGATCTCAAAGGAATTTCAAAGGTCGGAATGATTGCCGCCTTTATATCGCTTGGAATTTTGTTGCTGGTTGTTTCCTTCATGTATCAACGTCTGAAACGTTTACTGCTCGAAGACACCGAAACTGAAACGCAGGGAAACTCATGAAAAGAACTCCTTTCGTAATCGCGTTCTGGTTGTCTGCGCTACCAGGTTGGGCACAGGTAATTACGGGGGATGCAAGCGTCGACCCTGTTACTACGGAGGGGTTTTTCCGGATTGAGCTTGTTCCCGAGATCACAAAATTGCTGAACCCCGATTTCGGCAACATCCGGATCCTTGATGCCAATGGAACAGAAGTGCCTTACATGTTTGAGGAAGCACGTCCGCGTTCCTCGGTCATTTTCGAAGAGTATCCGGTCATTGAAAAGACATCTGGAACCGATCGGTTTACCCGGCTGGTCATTCAAAACGAAAAGAAAACGACTATTAACAACATCAGCCTGATGATCAAAAACGCTGATGTCACGAAGACTGCGACCCTGTCGGGGAGCGATGATGGAAAGAAATGGTTTGTTTTGAAGGAGGAGTTCACGCTCAGTACGATCAACAGTTCGGAGCAGACTACCGAGGTTAATATTGTCGACTTTCCTTTGAGCAACTACGAATTTTACTTGATCCGCATCAACGATAAGAAGTCTCTGCCGCTCAACATACTCAAGGCGGGATGTTTTAAGAATGTGGCGGAAGCGGCCAGTTATATTAATGTTCCGGTAAAAAACATCGAGCAGGCCGATAGCCTGAAGCTGGGGCGCTCATACATCGAGGTGACTTTTGATACAGCGCGTTTTGTCGATAAAATCAGGTGGAACGTCTCCGGTGGGCCGTACTACAGACGGGACGCGGCGCTCTACGAACCAGTATTGCTTACGGATGCGAAAGGGCGACGGACACCCGATCACCGCCGGCTGCTCGCGCCCTTGACCCTGAGCTCGGATCGCGTGACCGAAACGGACCTTGGACCACAAAAAGTCAGCAGTGTAGTCCTCATTATAGAGAATTTTGACAGTCCGCCGGTAAAAGTTCTGTCTGCTGAAACATTTCAGCTCCGACGCTACCTCATCGCATGGCTTAAGAAGGATGTTAGCTACCGACTGGCTATTGGAGACGAAAATATGGCTGCGCCGGTTTATGATCTTCCTTTTTTCCGCAATGAGGTTCCCAGCCAAACGCCCACTTTGGGTATAGGTAAGATCAATTTTGTCGCGCCGCGGCGTGTGGAAGCGGGCCACACATTTTTTTCAAACAGCCTTATCATCTGGGCGGCGATCGTCGTAGTAATTATTGTTCTGGGGGTCATGTCCGTCAGACTTGTCCGCGAAACCAGCGCATCGGGCAAGTAGTGAATCGCCGCGACACCCGAATTTTACCGCCACCAGAGCTGCAGTTATTGCCCTAAAGCCTGCAGTTATGAAATGGATCCCGGCAGTTATCAAAACCGCGGGTTTACAAAGCGCTTGCAACATAGTTTTACCGGCTCAATTCTCGGAATACTATGAGAACGTACCGTGTAAAACTTTTTGTCAGGCTTTTGCCGTTTTTTAATGCGCAAAGCACATGTATCAGAAACTTCGTCCGTCTACTGTGGATTTGGTTTTTTGTCTTCGTCATTGGAACACCGGTTTATATCTGGATGGTGATCGAAAATCCCTTCGATTTGTTCGGCCCAATGCCTACTCTCAAGGACATTGAAAATCCCAAGAATGATCTTTCATCGGAGCTCATTTCGTCGGACGGAGTTTCGCTGGGGAGATATGCGCGTTATCACCGCAGCGAGGTGTCTTACGAAGAACTCCCGGAGGTGCTTGTGAGGACGTTGCTGATCTCGGAAGATCACCGCTTTTATGAGCATGCCGGAATGGATTTCCGGTCCTCTCTACGAGTGTTGTGGGGAATCCTGACCTTAAATACAAGTCAAGGCGGAGGCAGCACCCTCACTCAGCAAACCGCTAAGAATTTATTCCACACGCGGGAAGAAGAACTGCAGGGCAGGCTCTCCCGGTTGGGAGGGCCTTTCAACCTGTTCATCGGCAAAACCAAGGAGTGGATTATAGCTGTGCGGCTGGAGCAAAATTTTACAAAGGAGGAGATCATTGCCTTGTATCTCAATACGGTTCCTTTTAATAACAATGCATATGGGATCAAAGTGGCGGCTGAAACATATTTCAACAAGTCACTCGCTAAGCTGACTGTCCAGGAGGCGGCGTTACTCGTTGGTATGTTGCAGGGAACCCATCGCTACAATCCTGTACAGTACCCGGAGCGCGCCATTCGGAAACGCAACCAGGTGCTGGCAAAATTATACCGGCATCGATATATAAAGACGCAAGAGGACCTCGATTCTCTTCGGTCATTGCCCTTACAACTTGATTTCGTCGTTCAAAACCACAACACGGGTCTGGCTACGTATTTTAGAAGTGTGCTTCGGCCTGAACTGAATGCATGGTGCAAAGAACACGGTTATGACCTGGCGGAGTCGGGTCTGAAAATCTATACCACGATCGACAGCCGGATGCAACGGGTGGCGGAGGAGGCGATGGCAATGCACATGAAAGCATTGCAAAACGATTTTGAAGCTGCATGGGGAAAGCGAAATCCATGGGTTGACGCCAACCGGCGAGAGATAAAAAACTTCCTTCAAAAGAAAATCAAGCGTACAGACGCGTATAGGGCACTCGTTAGGAAATATGGCGGTGATTCCGATTCGATAGAATATTTCCTTAACAAGAAGAAGCCGATGCGAATCTTCACGTGGGATGGCGAACGTGATGTGATGTTCAGCTCCTACGACTCCGTGCGTCACTACAACCGGTTTCTCCACGCGGGGCTGTTTGCAATGAATCCGATGACGGGTGAAGTAAAGGCCTGGGTTGG
>DASPNN010000738.1:0-4456 GCA_035626495.1 Chryseosolibacter sp. | reverse complement strand
TGGCGAGCTGCGCGGCTTGAATACACCGCCGCGCATGATCCGCACTCCGTTGTCCCGAAGGTGGTTGATGGTCAGGTCGACCTGCTTTTCATTTTCGATGGAGCACGGACCTGCCATGATGCTGAACGCCCCGTCGCCGACAATCACACCATCGCCCAGGTCGATGGAAGTTCTTCCTACCTTCCATTTACGCGATACAAGCTTGTAGTCATCCGAGACACGATGGATATCGAGAATACCGCGCATGCTACCGATTTGCCGGATATCAAATTCCTTTTTTCCGATTGCCACAAGGTAGTCACCTTTTTGAGTCCGCACCTCGGTCGTTTTATAATCGAGCAATTTTACTCTGGCGATGATCTCCTGCTTTTCCGTTGATGAAATCGTGGGGCTGAGTTGAATAATCATACAGCTTCTCCTTTAAGGTCCTTGACAAAGTTTATGATCGTTTCTTCGCGGTCACCCGCTTCCTTCAGAAGATTGATAAACGCACTTCCAACAATTGCGCCAACACTATATTCAGACGCGCGCGTAAACGTTTTGTTCCCCGATATGCCGAAGCCGATCAGGAACGGGTTGTGCAATTTCATTTTTTTCAAACGTTCAAAATAGCCGATTTGATCGGCGGTAAAATCCCCTTTCGCACCCGTCGTGCTCGAAGCAGACACCGCGTAAATAAAGCCGTTGCTCGCTGCGTCGATGGTGCGGATGCGCTCTTCGGAAGTAGTGGGGGAGATCAGGAAAGTGTTGCACAGGTTTGCATCCCGGAACAGTTGGCGGTAATTTGATTCGTACTCGAACAGCGGCATGTCCGGAATGATCAATCCGTCCACGCCCGCCGCGGAAGCATCGGCTACAAACTGGCTGATGCCATATTGCATTACAGGATTGAGATATCCCATAAGAATGATCGGGACATTCACGCCCTGGGCCCGGATGTCTCGCACCTGCGTGAGCAACAATCGAAGGTTCATTCCGTTGTCGAGCGCCACCTTATTGCTCTCCTGTATTGTCGGCCCGTCGGCGACGGGGTCAGAGAAGGGAATGCCGATCTCGATGATGTCGGCACCAGCAAGTTCCAGCGACCGTGCAATTGGCAATGT
The DNA here is from genome assembly GCA_035626495.1 of Chryseosolibacter sp. Taxonomy (GTDB): domain Bacteria; phylum Bacteroidota; class Bacteroidia; order Cytophagales; family Cyclobacteriaceae; genus Chryseosolibacter. The sequence goes on along the minus strand of DASPNN010000738.1, from coordinate 3,353 downwards.
GCTGTCGAGCGCGGGGAATCCCGCCGTGTAAAAGACGGAAAGCACATTTTTGTCTTTCTTTTTGAACAATTCAATTATTCGGTTTTTCATCGGTTCGTTGTTCTAAGGTTGTCAAAAGAGCGGCATTCAGTATTTCCCCCAGCGGATATAGGTCTCGAGATCTTTATCCCCGCGGCCCGATAGGTTCACGATCACGATATCATCTTTATCGAATTCGAACTGACTCAGGGCGGCCAGAGCGTGCGCCGACTCGATCGCGGGAATAATTCCCTCCAGGCGGCTCAGCTCGATACCCGCGTTCATGGCTTCGTCATCGGTCGCGCTGACAAACCTGACCCTTCCAACATCAAACAGGTGCGCATGGATCGGACCGATCCCGGGATAGTCCAGCCCGGCAGAGATCGAGTACGGTTCGACGACCTGTCCGTCTTCCGTTTGCATAAGCAATGTCTTGCTGCCGTGCAACACCCCGGGCTTGCCGAGCGCTGTTGTTGCCGCCGATTCCCCAGAATCGACGCCCTTGCCAGCAGCCTCGACCCCAACCAGGCTCACGTGCTCATCTTCGAGAAAATGATAGAACGCGCCAGCCGCGTTGCTCCCGCCCCCGACGCATGCAAAAACAAAATCCGGGAAAGGGTTGCCGGCTTCCGCGTGGAGTTGAGCCTTGATTTCCTCACTGATCACCGACTGAAAGCGCGCGACCATGTCGGGATAAGGATGTGGTCCAACTACGGAGCCGATGATATAGTGTGTATCTGCCGGGTGATTGATCCAGTGGCGCATCGCTTCATTGGTCGCGTCTTTCAAGGTCATATTCCCGCTCAGGGCTGGAATGACTTTGGCGCCGAGAATGCGCATACGCTCTACGTTAGGCCGCTGTCGTTCCATGTCTACCTTTCCCATGTAGACCGTGCACTCCATCCCCATTAATGCGCAAACGGTAGCGGTAGCCACCCCGTGCTGTCCCGCCCCGGTTTCGGCAATGATCTTTTGCTTGCCCAGCCTTTTCGCCAGGAGAATCTGCCCGATGGTGTTGTTCACCTTGTGCGCCCCTGTATGACACAAGTCCTCGCGCTTCAGATAGATCCGCGCGCCATATTTCCCAGAAAGACGGTCTGCATAAAACAGCGGTGTAGGCCGCCCCACATAATTTTTCAGCAACGCGTGAAACTCTCTTTGAAAATCGGGCGACTGAATGATCTCCAGGTACCGGGCCCGGAGTTCCTCCACGTTCGGATAAAGCATTTCCGGAATATACGCGCCTCCGAACCGGCCATAGTAACCACGGGCATCAACTTTGTATTTCATATTGATTACAATTCTGTTGTTTGATTCACAATCTGTTTTATCTCCTTCACCTTCCTGACATCTTTCAACGCCGGTGAAACTTCCACACCACTGTTCACATCCAATGCATGCAGGTTCATGCCGTCCAGCTTCCGCACGGCATTCGCGTTCGAGGCACTCAGACCTCCGCTGAGAAAAAAGGGGACCTGCTGGTCGTACCGTTCGAGAATATTCCAGTTAAACGTCTGCGCGTTACCGCCGTAATATTTCCCTTTTGTGTCGAACAGGAAATAGTCACACACCTCGGCGTAGGGTTTTGTCGTCTCAAAATCCATGGCATCATCCACTTGAAAAACTTTGATCACACCCAGCCCGTTCCGCTTCAAGTCCCGGCACTGCCCTGCGGGCTCATCGCCATGCAGTTGAAGAAATTGAAGGCCATGCCTGGCGGCCGTCGCCAACAAACCGGAGGTGCTCTCGTTAACAAAAACACCCACACGCGCGATATCGCGGGGAAAGGAGGGCATTACAAACCCGTCACCGACAAAGCGCGGAGAAGCAGGGTAAAAAATGAATCCCATATAGTCCGGCCCGACGTCGGCAACCTCCAGAATATTGACCGGGTCGCGCATGCCGCATACTTTTAGCTTGCAGTATCGTGCCCGACCTTTCATCTCGAAATCCTCGCTGGTTTGTTTTTTCTAAGCTCGGTCATGAACTCCATCGCCGTCAAGTCCGGCCGATGGTGCTTCATAAAGTTTTCACCCATCAAAAATCCCTGGTACCCATAGGATTGAAGATCGACGATCACATCCGTGGATGCGATCCCGCTTTCAGACACCCTCACGATGCCCGAAGGGATGAGGGAGGCCAGCCGCTTTGACACCTCTACGCTCAGTTCAAACGTCTTGAGGTTTCTGTTATTCACACCGATCAGGTCCGCCCCGGCATCAAGATTCGACATCAGCTCGCTTTCATCGTGAACCTCCAACAATACTTCAAGCCCGAATGATTGAGCGAACGATCGCAACCGTTTCACATCCGTTGGATTAAGGATCGCAGCAATTAACAGGATCGCATCCGCCCCGATCGATTTTGCTTCAATGATCTGGTATTCGTCGATGGTGAAGTCTTTGCGGAGAATCGGGCAAAAGTTGAACTTTCGCGCTGTTACCAAATCCTCGTTACTTCCTCCGAAAAATTCCTTGTCTGTAAGTACGGACAGCGCCGAGGCGCCCGCCTGCATATATCCGATCGTCGTGCGCTCAACGGAAGCATGTGCATTGATCACGCCTTTCGAAGGAGACCGGCGTTTGAACTCGGCGATAATGCCGGTCTTGTCATGCCGGCAGACGTATTTCTTTAGCGACACAGTCGGCGACTGGAAATATATTGACTGTTCCAGCAATTTCACCGGATAGAGGCTCTTCCGGTCGGCAACTTCCTTCCGCTTATGTTCGACGATCTTTTCAAGTATGTTCATCTCCAAAATTTTTGCTGACGTCTAGTTCATTAACACTGAGACCCAATGAGGTTTCGGAATGCGCTTAGGGCCTTGCCGGATTCCAGCGCTTCCGTCGCGCGCGCCACTGCGTTTTCCAAACCCGCCGTGCGATTGGCAGCATACAGGGCCATCGCCGCATTGGCGATAACCGCCGACCGCTGTGCGACGGTGGCCTTGTTTTCCAAAACATTCATAAAGATCTTCGCCGACTCCTCGACGGTGTCACCCCCGCGAACATCGTCCCGCGTCAGGTTTGTCAACCCAAGATCCTTCGGCTCGACAATTTTCTCCCCTTCGTTGCAAAAGTATTTCACCGGGCCGGTGAGGGAAACCTCGTCATAGCCATCCACGGAGTGCAGTATCACAAAATCTTTGTCTGTATTTTGATACAGGTATCCATATTGTCGGGCTAGTTCCAGGCTGAATACCCCGACCATCTGACGTTTTGGAAAGGCCGGGTTCACCATGGGACCCAGCATGTTGAAGAAGGTCTTGACCCCGAGGTCCTTGCGGATCGGTGCTACGTTCTTCATCGCCGGATGGAAAAGCGGCGCATGCATGA
>DASPNN010000737.1:0-3026 GCA_035626495.1 Chryseosolibacter sp. | reverse complement strand
TTAGGAGCTTGCGCCGGTGCCGGACTTGCGCTTTTCGCCTCTGCTTTAGGTTGGGTAGCCTGACCGTTAGAATCAACCTCGCATATCACCTCGCCGATCGGAACTGTTTCGCCTTTCTGCTTGACGATCTTTAATACCCCGGCGTTCGGCGCAGTCAGTTCGAACGTCGCTTTTTCGGATTCGAGTTCAGCGATGACCTCATCGAGTTGAACTGTATCTCCGTCTTTTTTTAACCAGTTGGCAATCGTAACCTCGGTTATCGATTCACCCACTGCGGGGACTTTTACCTGTACTCCCATCTCAATGTATTTAGCGTGGTTTGAATGAAAATTTTACAATCATGAAAAGACTCCGGCCCGGTTAGATGCCGAGTGCCTGGTTTACGATCTTTTCCTGTTCAACCTTGTGCACTTTGGAATATCCGGTTGCCGGGGACGCGCTGGCCTTCCGGGTCACGACTTCAATCTCGTGATCGGGCATCACCCGTTGAATAAAGGACCAGTAACCCATATTGGCGGGCTCTTCCTGCGCCCAAACCAGGACCGCACCTTTGTATTTCTTCAGGATCGCTTTCACCTGTTTTTCCGGCCATGGGTGGAGTTGTTCAATACGAACAACCGCGACATCTTTTAGTTTTTTCTTCTGTTGCACCTCGAGGATATCATAATAAAGTTTGCCCGTACAGAAGACAATTCTTTTCACATCTTTCGCCGTGGCTTGCGAATCGTCAATCACTTCATTGAATACGCCGTCGGTAAAATCCCTGACGGGCGACATCACGGCTGGGTGCCGCAGCAATGATTTCGGCGAAAAGACAACACACGGCTTGCGGAACGGCCAGCTCACCTGCCGGCGAAGCAAGTGGAAGAAATTCGCCGGTGTTGTCGGATTGGCAATGATCATGTTGTACTCAGCCGATAATTGCAGGAATCTTTCCGGACGACAGCTCGAGTGTTCCGGACCCTGTCCTTCGTAACCATGCGGCAGCAGCATAACAAGTCCGTTCATACGTTGCCATTTTGATTCCGCGCTGGAGATGAACTGGTCGATCATGACCTGAGCGCCATTGACGAAGTCACCAAACTGAGCTTCCCATAATACCAGCGCATGTGGTGTTGACATGGCATACCCGTATTCAAATCCCAGAACCCCAAATTCGGATAGCAAGGAGTTATAGATGAAAAGCTTTCTCTGTCCTTTCTCGATGTTATCCAGGCAACAGTACGGTGCATTTGAATTCGCATCGAATATGTAGGCGTGCCGGTGGGAGAATGTGCCGCGCTTAACGTTCTGTCCGGACATTCGCACCGGTGTGCCTTCGACCAGCAAGCTTCCATAAGCCAGTAATTCCGCCTCGGCCCATCCGAGTTGTTTATCTTCGAAGAAGGCCGTGTGGCGATCCTTCAAAAGTTTTTCAATCTGTTTGATTGGTTGAAAGCCCTCCGGCAATGTGGTCAATGCCTTGCCGACCTTGTCGACGGTCGACTGCTTGATGCCCGTTTTTGGTGACTGATCAAAGTCTTCCGGTAGTGCGCGGCGGAGCTTTTCCCATTCGGCCTCGATCTTCTGGGGCTTGTACGGCAGAGGCTTCTGCTTGACTTCATTCAGACGGTCCTGCAGCTGGTTTCTGAAACTTTTATCCATCTCATCGGCCAGGGCTGCATCGACATCCGCGCGTTCGATAAGTTTTTTTACATACACTTCCCGCGGGTTCGGATGTTTTGCGATCAGATTATAAAGCTTTGGCTGGGTGAACTTAGGCTCATCACTTTCATTGTGACCATGCCTGCGGTAGCACAGCAGGTCCACAAAAATATCTTTGCCGAATTTCTGGCGGTATTCAACAGCGAGGTTCGAGCAAAAGTTGACGGCCTCGGCATCGTCACCATTCACGTGAAGGACCGGTGCGTCGACGATCTTAGCGATGTCCGTACAATAAATACTGGTTCGGGCGTCGTCAAAATCGGTCGTAAATCCCACCTGGTTATTGATGACAAAGTGAATTGTGCCACCGGTGGTGTACCCCGGCAGGCCGGACATCTGCACTACTTCGTAAACAATTCCCTGCCCGGCGACCGCGGCGTCGCCGTGAATCAGAATTGCCATCGCGCTGTTCAGGTTGCCTTTGTATTCGTCGTCGATCTGTCCGCGTGTGTAACCGATGACCAGGGGATCTACCGCTTCAAGGTGTGATGGATTTGGCGTGAGCTTCACATATATTTTCTTTCCGGACGGTGATGTAATGTGACTGGCATACCCGAGGTGGTACTTCACGTCGCCATCACCCATTGTCAGATCCGGGTTTACATTCCCCTCGAACTCGGTGAAAATCTGCTCGTAGGTCTTGCCCAGAATGTTGGACAAGACATTCAATCGACCCCGGTGGGCCATGCCGATGACTACTTCTTTCACATCCAGCTCAGCGGCCTTATTGATAATGGTCTGGATGGCGGGAATGGTGTTTTCACCACCTTCGAGTGAAAACCTCTTCTGGCCGAGAAATTTGGTGTGTAAAAAATTTTCAAATACAACCGCTTCGTTAAGCTTGCCCAGGATGCGTTTTTTTTCGTCGATGCTTGGGTTGTAGGTCCAATATTCTTTTTCACACTTTTGAAAGAACCATTGGCGGATCTCGTCATTGCGAATGAAGTTGTATTCAAATCCGATGGGTCCAAGGTATACGGCTTTGAGTTTTTCAATGATTTTTTTCAATGTAGAGCGAGGCATTCCGATTTCGGCAGCCACGTCAAATTCGGTGTCGAGGTCTGCATCGGTGAGGCCGACACTTTTGTGGTCCAGCTGGACATTGTGATTTCTGCGGTCTCTGACCGGGTTGGTCTTCGAGGCCAGGTGGCCAAATGAGCGGTACGCGAATATCAGATTCCGCACCTGTGTTTCTTTAATCGAAAGTGAATCCTCTACGGCTGCTGAACTACCGTGACCGTTGCGAAGTGCGTGTTCGAGGGAAAAATCAAATCCTTCGAAGAATTTTTGCCACGTAGAGTCGACCGAGGCGGGGTCTTTCT
>DASPNN010000736.1:0-5647 GCA_035626495.1 Chryseosolibacter sp. | reverse complement strand
GGATCTACATGCGGTTACCCCGGTCTTTCATTTCAGTTGGATCGGATGCAATGTTTTTCGAAGTTGCACGTCTCCTCTGAAAACTGCCTATGACAGCCGGAGTTCCGACCCATTCTGTTCGCCAAAAGGAAATCGTGACCGATTACCTGGCAGCACTCGAGCGGCACGTTACGGATTTGAAGGCGGGCCGGGCGACACACAGCTACGAAATTCGTGACTTTGCAGACATCCTGCACATTCATCCGCGACACCTGAGCAACACCCTTCATCAGGTGCTGGGTAAATCCCCGTGCGACCTCTATGAGGAGCGGCTGATGGAAGTGGCGCGTGAGCTGCTGAACAACACCCGCATACCAATCGGACAGATAGCCGCGCAGTTATTTTTTGATCCGTCTAACTTTACGAAGTTTTTCAAGCGCTTTGACGGGGTGACACCGAAAGAGTATCGTCAGCGGTTTATGAAAAACTGAACTGTTGACCATTTCCTCTGAACTGTTGACCATTTTTTTTGGCTGTCTGAAATGATCTTTGTTAAAAAAAAACAGATGACAAAGATCGCATTAATTACCGGCGGAAGCCGCGGGCTGGGCAAAGACATGGCGCTTTCGCTGGCTGCAAAAGAAGTCGACATAATTCTCACCTATCACAGCAATCTCGCCGAAGCCCAGCAGGTTGTCGACATGATCCGAAAGCGGGGACGGAAGGCTGCCGCGCTGCGACTTGATGCCGGCAATACGGCGGGCCTCGATGGGTTCGTCGCCACTGTGTTGGACACCCTCGAAGCACAATGGAAAGCCGCGAAGGTCGACTTTCTGATCAACAACGCCGGCATTGGCGCGACGATACCAATGACGAAAATGACAGAGGATGTTTTTGACCAGTTCGTCAACGTGCATTTCAAAGGTGCCTATTTCCTTACCCAAAAGCTCCTGCCCAATATGAACGATGGGGGCTCGGTCGTGTTTGTCTCTTCAGGCACTACGCGATTTACAGTGCCGGGATATTCCGTATATGCTGCGGCAAAGGGTGCGCTTGAAGTACTGACCAAATATGTGGCGCGCGAATTCGGATCACGGGGAATTCGCGCAAACATCGTCGCTCCAGGCCCTGTCGAAACCGACTTCAACAGCGCAGCCATTCGAAACAACCCGCAAATGAAAACGACACTGGCTTCCCTTTCGCCGCTCGGACGTGTTGGATACGCCGAAGACATCGGGCCCGTTGTCGCCTTTCTCTGCAGTGACGAGGCCCGGTGGATCAATGGTCAACGGATTGAAGTTTCGGGTGGCATCAATGTCTGACCGGTTTGGCGCGGATGAGGTTACTTAGACCAGTGAAAGGAGATAGCCCGCGAGGGCGGAAGCAATGACGATCCAGGCCGAATTTATGTGTCGAAATCCGAAACTCAACACCAGGCTGGCCATCGCAATGGTAACTGTACGCCAGTCAACGATGCTGTGAACGGCCATGGTGTAACAGACCGAGGCGATGATCGCGACGGAGGCGACGTTAACCGCGTCGAGGAATGCCTTGAAGTGTTCTGATGAGCGCATCTTCTTTACAAGCGGGTTTAGCAACGCCACAAAAAGGAACGCCGGAAGAAAGATGCCAACGGTTGAGATCACCGCTCCTTGAATCCCGCCGATCTGGTAGCCGATGAAGGTGACTGACGAAAATACGGGTCCCGGCGTGAACTGGCCCACTGCAATTGCGTCGATGAGTTGTGCTCGCGTGATAATGTCCGGCTGCACCAATTCAGCATCCAGGAACGCAAACAGGACGTAGCCGCTTCCATAGAGAACACTTCCGATTTTCAAGAAGATCAGGAATAGTTTCCAGTTGCCAATGTCGGCTGCATACGTGGCCAATTGCGCAGGGAGTGCCACGAGAACCATTTGTTTCGAAGATGGATTTCCTCGGCGGGCTGTATCGATCAACAGGCCTGCAATACCGGCACCGAACATGAGAAAAATCTCGCTGAATCCGAAAAGTGCAAGTACCAGCGTCGCAAGCCCGATGAGCAATAGCCATACCGATGTAACCGAACGTCGCGCGAGCGGGTACACGGCTGCCAGGATCACAGCAATGATGGCAGGCTCGACCCCATAAATGAACCGTTGAACGTCGGGCAAATATCCGTACGCGCGATACAGCCACGCAATGATTCCGGTAATTGTAACCGCGGGTAGGATGAAACATGCGCCCGCGACCACCAAGCCCTTCCAGCCTGCTTTTTCGCGGCCGATGTGAATCGCCATTTCCGTGCTGTTCGGCCCGGGAATCAGGTTGGTTGCTCCGACGAGATCCAGAAAATGTTGTTCGGTGATCCACCCTTTGTTTTCGACCACCTCACGGTGCTTCATCGCAATGTGGGCCGCCGGTCCTCCAAACGCGGTGAACCCGAGCCTCAGAAACAGTTTCGCCAGATCAGCGAGCGTTGGGGCAGCCATAGATTTTTTAGCGATAAGATAATGAAACCGGTGTTAAGTGCCGTTAGACCGAATTACTGCCGGAAGGCACGAATATTTTCCAAGACCGGTTTCCACCAAACCAATGTTTTATGAGTCACGACGCCTATCAATCCTGTATCGAAGCATGTGTAGAGTGCGCGAAAGAGTGTAATCATTGTGCGGCAGAGTGTCTTAAGGAGGACAACCCGCAGTTCATGGCACATTGTATCGAATTAAACCGCGAGTGTGCGATCGTATGTTTTTCCGCCGCTCAGCTGATGAGCATCGGTGGTATGCACGCGTCATTACTTTGCAGCAAATGCGAGGAAATCTGCGACGCGTGCGCGTTCGAATGCGCGCGTTATGACAACGATCATTGTCAGCGGTGTGCCGACGCGTGTCGTCGTTGTGCCGCCGAATGTCATGCGATGGCGGAAGAACACGCTTGATGTCAACGACGACGCCCCTGCATTCAGGGGCTTTTTTTTTCGTTTGCTGGCGACGGCGGTATTTCGGGTGGGGCAGGCGGAGGGGCTGTCAGCGGCTCGCGTTCCGGTTGGATCTCCGGTTCCTTCTTTGGCCATATGCGCGGGCCGGGTTCTGGCGAAGGAATCGTCTCGGGCTGCTTGCCAGGTTGCGGTATCTCATTGGGTTTGCCGGGTATCGGATGATTAACGGGCGGTTTCAAGTCAATGATGCCTTTGCGCTCGGCGATATCAGGATGTGTTTTCATTGCGATTGTGCTTCCGCACATTTGATGCATGCCGTATAAATCCATGCCCTGAGTAATTTGTTCCATTCCGTTTGGAGTGGAGGGCCGTCTCAATTACCGATATTGCCGTGTGCGTTTGCGATTTTTACACATATCCAGAACCGTTTGGATCCTTTCGCTGGTCAGTTTCTTCACAGATATGGCGAGTGAAAGTCTGTATCCGGTGATGCCGGCGTTTCTGACCAGTATCGGCTTTTCCGTGTTGTGGATCGGGTTGTTGGAAGGCATGGCCGAGGCGGCGGCCGGGCTGACCAAAGGTTACTTTGGAAATCTGTCGGACCATTTTCGTAAACGATTGCCGTTTGTACAATTGGGATATTTCTTCAGTGCAGTTTCGAAGCCGTTGATTGCAGGAAGTGTGTTGCCGTTATGGATATTCGGGTGCCGCCTTATTGACCGTATAGGCAAAGGGTTGCGAACCGCACCACGCGATGCGATCCTTTCTTCGGAGTCTTCGCCAGAAACAAAAGGTTCGGTCTTCGGATTTCATCGCGCGCTCGACACCCTTGGCGCCGTTCTTGGCCCAGCCATGGCGCTGCTTTGGCTCCATCATTTCCCCGGACAATACCGCGAGCTGTTCCTGGTAGCATTCATTCCGGGGATGCTGGCGGTATTGCTTACATTTGGTCTTAGGGAAAAAGCGCCGCCCCCAATTACGTCGCCGCGCCCAGGCCTGCTCGCATTCACCGCCTACTGGAAGAACAGCAATTCGCGCTACAGGACAATTGCCGGAGGCCTGTTATTTTTTGCATTGATCAACAGCTCGGATCTTTTTCTTATTCTTCGTGCCCGTGACGCCGGACTGTCCGATACGAACGTGATCTCCATTTATATTTTTTACAATCTTATTTATTCGATGTTTGCTTACCCGGCCGGCAGACTGGCTGACCGGATCGGCCTTAAGAATATGCTGGTAATCGGCGTTTTAATTTTCAGCGGTGTGTATTCGGGGATGATGTTCGATGGTTCGGCCACGTGGCATTTACTGCTTTTCTTTTTGTATGGCCTCTATGCGGCGTGTACTGAAAGCATTGGGAAAGCCCTTATCGCCAACAGTGTTCCTGCATCACAGCTCGCTACCGCTATTGGAACGTTTCACGCATTTCAGAGTCTGGCTGCCCTGATCTCAAGCTCACTCGCTGGTTTAGTATGGCATCTTGCAGGTCCGCAATGGCTATTCGGCACGACGGGATTTCTGGCGCTCGGAATCGCTTTGTATTTTGGATTGTCACGGCCCTCGCGCCCAGACTACAAGGCGAACGCATCGTGATCTGTTAAAATTTTGTCTTCCGTCATCGCGCGCACCCGAGGGAAAAGCGTGCGGTTTGGGCCGCCTGTTTGTGACGTGCTCGCTGGATGTTTGATTTGTATGCTATCTTGTTATGGTCCGTGCACGATTGCCGGGCTTTTCGAACGGCGAATGTTGACGATGAAACAAAAAGGCTTAGAACTGACAAACAAATGCGTTTTACTTTTACCGCGAAAGGATTGCAGCGGGTTGTAATGGCGACCGCAGCGGTCCTCTTCATTTTGTCCCTTACCCAGGACGCGTATTGTTTCGACGACTGCGTAGGGTCGTTGCTTCCATTGCTGACGGGATGGCTGGGTTTATTGACGGAAGTTGGGTGGTTGACCGACTGGGTGATGAATTCCGACCAGTCGGCTTCGCCGCAGGGGTGGGGTTCCTCATTTTCGTGGCTGGCGAATCCGTTGCTGATATTGAGTTGGCTTGTCCTGAGCAGGAACGCGACGCTCGCGATACGTTTCAGTCTGCTGGCTGTGCTTTTCGCGTCGTCATTTCTTTTTTTCGACCGGGTGCTCGCAAATGAAGCGGGCCACTACCGAACCGTAACGGGGGTAAAGGCAGGGTTCTGGTTGTGGTGGCTCAGCGCGATCGCGACGATGGCTGGTTCTATTGTTCTTGCCTGGTACCGGAAGCGCCATCGCATCCACGACGCGCACGATTTTCCGTGATCATTGAAACAAGGTCAACTGTGATTGGCGCTGTTCCTCCACGTTGCTGATGTGGTAAACCGGTGTCTCACGGTTCCGCGGTGCAAGGATAATCTTCGTTTTCGTTTGCAGTTTTCGAAACATTTGCTCGGCAATTTTAGGCCGGTTATTCTCTGCCGACAGGTGTGACAGAAACAAATGGGTCATGAAGGCAGGGCGGTGCTGCCGAAACAGCTCCACGGCCTGCGTATTGGATAAGTGTCCTTGTCCGCCCCGGATGCGCAACTTCAGCGGATACGGATAACGTCCGCGTTCCAGCAGGTCCTCATCATAATTGGACTCGAGGAATGCTGCGTGGCACTGGTTGAAATTGCGGATCACATGCTCACACGGGCTCCCGATGTCTGTAAAAACACCGACTCTGACCTGGTTGCCGGTAACGACGAAGCTGTGGGGGTCGCAGGCATCATGC
>DASPNN010000735.1:0-12236 GCA_035626495.1 Chryseosolibacter sp. | reverse complement strand
AAAAACGCCGCATTTGCTCCTTTCAATTTATTTCACGTATTTGCTTCTCAATTCAGAAGGAAATGCCAAGAGAATTTCTAAACGACTTCGAGGAACTGATATTGACCATGGTCGCCGCCCTGGATGCCGACGCTTATGGGGCCGCCATCACGGCCGAAATTGAAAAGTGGTTGGGCCGAAAAGTGACCTTAAGCGCAGTACACGTGACCCTATACAGGCTCGAAGACAAAGGCTACGTGAAATCGAAAGTCGGCGGTGCGACAAAGGAACGCGGAGGAAGAAGCAAGCGGATCTATAGCATCACAAGCGCCGGCGTTGCAATTCTCCGCTCGATGAAAGAAACCAGAACGGAAATATGGAAACTTGTCCCTCGGCTGAAGATAACCCATTTTTGAATGAGACCGCTACCGTCATGGGCTGAACGGTTTCTTCGGATGATTTGTCCCGAAGACCTCGTGGATCAGATTACCGGAGATCTGATCGAGATGTACCAGCAGGACGTTAAAAGCCTGGGTGCGCGTAAGGCGAAATGGCAACTTACCTTGACAGTCCTGCGGTTTCTCCGACCGGGTATCCTGCTGCGAAACAGATTATCCATCGATTTCATCCAAAGGCCACTGCTTGACAACTATCTTAAGAGTTCATCCCGGCATTTTCTAAAATCCAAGGTCAGCTTCGGTTTCAAAGTCCTCGGACTGGGCTTGGCGTCACTGAGCTTTCTGGTGATCGTCCTCTACGTTTCCTACCAACTGTCTTTCGATCGATTCCACGAGGATTACGAGAACATCTACCGGGTCAACTCCCAATGGCGGGAAAACGGAGAGATGGCCAGGTACGCGCTCGTTCCCAGCGGCGTGGGGCCCATGCTGCAAAGTGGATTTCCGGAAGTAAGATCGTATGCGAGAATGACCGGACTGGGACGCTACCTGGTGCACTTCGAAGGCAAATCTTTCCACGCCGAAGGGATTGCCGAAACAGATAGTACGATTTTCGATGTGCTGTCATTCGAATTTATCCGCGGCGACGAGCGCGCATTGCAAATGCCAAAATCAATTGTGCTGACAGAATCGCTGGCGAACCGGATGTTCGACGGTCTCGATCCCCTGGAAAAATCCATCTCTTTCATCGACCGCGGCGGGATATCCCTTCAAGTCACTGGCGTTATCAAAGATCCTCCGCCGAACTCGCACCTGAATATACGCGCCCTGACTTCCATGGGCGCGCTCAATGACAGCTCCTTCCTTCCGGCAGGACCCTGGGATATTAGCATCGATGGCTCAACCGTATTATACATTCGTCTCCACCCCGGAACGCAGACACAGAATTTTCTGGAAAAAGCGACGCCGGCAGTCAGAGCGCGGATCACGAAAAATGAAAGCGGTCTGGAAAAAGAGTATGGAATCCTCCTACAACCCATAAAAGACATCTACCTCGATCCTCCAATCTATGCAGAATTTTCCCCTAAGGGTAACGTTGTGTACGTGTATGTATTTTCCCTATTGGCGCTGTTCCTGCTGGTAATCTCGAGCATCAACTACGTTAATCTCTCGGTCGCCGACTTCCACAATCGCGCGAAGGAAATTGGCGTTCGCAAAGTCATGGGCGCGCGGAGAAAACAAATCGCATTTCAGGTTGTCCTCGAGGCCGTTCTGGTTCTCATGCTATCGCTCATGATCAGCGTTGGCGCCTTATATTTCCTGCTTCCGAAGATACAGGGCATGCTCGATCCGAATTTGCAGTTACGGATGCTGATGCGGCCTGACATTCTCCTGGTTCTCTGTGCTCTGATCGCGTTGTTGATCATACTTTCTACCGCCTATCCCGCCTATCAATTGGCGGCGAACAATCCGGTTCAAAATATGAAATCTATCGGCAGAACCGGCAGTCATTCGCGCGTAAGCAGGGTACTTTTGTTGACCCAACTGGGCATTTCGATCGTCTGCATCACCGCGACGCTGATTGTGGGAAAGCAGCTGAAATTTGTTCAAAACCGAAATCCGGGTTACGACCGGGAAAACCTTATTGTTGCCCATATGCCGGATCAATATCCGGCAGAAAAAATTCCCGTCATTAAAAACGAGTTTGCGAAAGTGCCAGGGGTCGAGGGGGTGTCGTTCTCTACTTTCCGGATTGCCGGGGCGGGATATTTTCGCGACTGGTATCGCGTGGAAATTGCCGGTGAAATGCGGCAAATGATGTTGAACGAGGTGTTTTTTGACCACGACTTTTTTACAACAACCGGAATTCCCCTGGTCGCCGGCCGGTCATTCGATCCGGCGCGATCAACCGATTCGCACGAGGCGTTCATTGTGAACGAAACCGCCGTGCGCGCCTTTGGCTGGAAAGACCCGATCGGAAAACGGATCAGCTATGGATATGATGAAACCGAAGGCGAAAAATGGGAAGGCACCGTTGTTGGTGTGGTCAAAGACTTCAACGTTTACTCGCTGCATAAAAAGATTGAACCACTGGTCATGCGGCTCCCCTGGTCGGACTGGCCCGGCAGTTGTGTTCACATCAAAATCCGGGGACCACTGGATGAGACCATCGGACGGATTCAAAAAAAATATTCGGAAATTCTCCCTGGCTTCATCCTTCATTACAGTGTTGTCGATGACCTCTACAACAGTCAATATAACAACGAACGGAAAGTGTACGCGACCCTGCGGCTCGCCACCTGGATCATCGTCGTGATTTCCTGTCTTGGGATCTTTTCGTTGTCATTATACCTGTCGTTAAGCCGGATGAAAGAATTCGGTATTCGCAAAGTGCTCGGCGCAACCTCGGCACAGATCACACTTTTGCACACGAACAAATTCCTGAAGCTTGCGGCGATCGCCAATGGATTTGCCATGCCCGTCGCCTGGATCGTTTGCACCCGATGGCTGGAACAATTCGCTTACAGGACGGAGATGCGCGGTCCTTTGTTTGCGCTCGTAGCGGTGCTTTCGGTGATACTTGTCGGAGCGTCGGCGGGATATTCGGCATGGAAGTCGGGCACAATGAACCCTGTTGACGCGATCAAATCAGAATAAGACCAGCGACGAAAGTTGCAGTCCGAACGCGGCCTCCACCAACGCCGAGGCTTTCCTTCAGGGCCGCGGGGAAAAATCAGGAGAAAGTCCGTCCGAAATCAGTCGACAAATTCATGAATTATTCTGACATGGAACTTGAGGAACAAACACTTATCGTCTATCAGCGATCAGAGAAATCCTCAAAAACAAAAGAACACATTGCACAGTTTACACGGTGACGGGCAAATACCGCATGCATTATTTTTTGCTTTTGAATATTCTGCCCGCTTTTTGAAAGAGCTCAACACCCCTTTCAAGAATGCCCCCGGTTGCCTCCTGTTCATAACCCGGTATTGAATTCGAAGCAGTCGCTTCCGGATAGACAAAAATGAGGTTGTTGTCAGCGTAAGTCTTGGATAACTTCTTGGGCAGAATATCGAGGACTGGCGTATAGGAAATCCCACCCTCCCTGGAGCTAACCAAAACGATAAGATCGGTCATGGCAATGCCGGGAATATTGCGAACGGCTTCGAGGTCAAGAAAGCCCTTGTAGACAATCGGGACCGACAGGCGGCTCAATTCAGCAATGGACCGCACGTCCTGCAACACCTGCGGCGCTGCATACAACCGGAGTTCGATTCTCAAGCGCGAAGCCATCATAAGGATGCTGGCCACCCATTTATTAAATCCGACCTCCTTTTCGGCAAATGTCGGGCATACCAACACAACACTTCGGTGAAGATTCAGCGGGTAACTAAACCGGGTGATGAAAATATTTTGAGTTGTATGCCTTACAATAGTGTCGAAAGTTTTGCCAAAAATGATGTCGGCGATATTCTTATCGTCAGACCATCCCAAGACGAGATCGGTAATCGATTTTTCTTTTATGGAACGTTTGATTCCACTGGCAACGTTGCGGTCAATGGTTGCTGTTATGTCGACCCGCTGGTCGGCAGACGCCGCATGAATAATGGCTTTGTCCAGCATTTTTTTTGCCTGGATAAGCTTCTCCTCAGCCTGCTCGTCATCTTTCACAACGGTCAGGGCAATGATCGGGTATTGCTCTTTTGGATTCTTCAACATAATGGCGAGGTCCAAAAGTCTTTCCATCGTCGCCGGGTTCGACACGGGAACCATGATCCGTTGATGCGAGGCTTCGCGAAGGGGCTTATCATCCGTTTCAATGGCAAGTCTTTTCCCCCATTTTTCAGTTACAAATGAAGCGCAGACACAAGTGACGAGTATCAGTATCACCGTGCCATTCAGAACATTTTCATCGATAAGCCCTATATTAAATCCAACAAGAATGATGGCCAGTGTCGCTGCGGCATGCGAGCTGCTCAGTCCGAAAATCAAATTTCTTTCGATAACCGAAAAACGGAATATTCTCCCGGTAAGATAGGCTGCCATCCATTTTCCAATGAGGGCTACAACGGTCAGTGTAATGGCAACAAAGATCGCCTGCGGACCCGCTATTAAAACCTTTAGATTGATTATCATTCCCACACTCAGGAGAAAAAATGGAATAAAAAGCGAATTGCCGACAAATTCGATCCTGTTCATCAGCGGGGAGGTATGCGGGATCAACCGGTTCAGTGTCAAACCTGCCGCGAAGGCTCCGATAATGGGCTCAAGTCCCGACAATTCCGCCAGAAACGCGCAAAAGAAAACCACGGCCAGGACAAAAATAAAATGCGCATATTTTTCGTCTTCCATTCTCCGGAAAAACCAGGAGGCGATCCGGGGAATGAGGAAAGTAACGATGAAAACAAAAACGGAAAGAGAGACCGCCAACATGGTCCAAAATTCTCGGGTAAGACCGGTTAATCGCGAGCCTGAAATGACAGCCAGCAACAAGAGCACAGCAGTGTCTGTCAGGATTGTACCGCCAACCGTGATGGCCACCGCCTTGTTTTTAGAAATTCCCAACCGATTGACAATTGGGTACGCGATCAATGTATGAGTTGCAAACATGCTTGCGATCAAAAGACTCGTGCTCAATGTATAGTCGAGCAGGAAATAGCATACAGGAAGCCCAATCGTCAGCGGAATGATAAAAGTCAGGAACCCGAACACCACGCTTTTATTTCGATTCTTTCTGAATTCCCCAAGATCCAATTCGAGCCCGGCGATAAACATGATGTACAGCAAACCGATCGTCGAAAAGAGATTTACTGCCGAGTTCGCTTTTATCAGGAACAATCCGTGCGGCCCGATAGCGATTCCAGACATGATCAAACCGATAATCCCCGGAATTTTGAACCGGCTGAAAAGCAGCGGCACAAACAGGATAATAAATAGTATGAGCGCAAAAATGAGCACCGAATTTTCGAACGGTGTCTTAAACTCAAGAACGATGTGACGCCAGAGATTTTCCATTGCTTACCGACAATTGCTACTCGGATAAATTTCCGCGAACAGATCTGATAAATGCCTCTGAGGAATTGCCAATATTCTGCTTGCTTTTTTCGATTCGTTTACTTAGCCGGAAATACCTCACAAGCCCCACAACTATAATGGCCAGGCCAATCGCGATGAGGAAAGGACCCGAAACGCGCCAGAAAAAAGTATCAACGATCTGGCCAAGCGTGGAACCGCCAACAAAAAAATAAAGGCCGGTGCGGATATAAGCCAGCAGCGTGCTTTCGTTCACAAGTTTTGTACGCTCAATTGCGAGGTATTCCCGCAAAACCAATTCTTTATTCATATGGTTTCAGGCTATTATAAATCCTATGCTATTTAGCCCGATTCACGCAGACTTGGAATGCCATGGGGGTTTTTTTCAGTGTATTTTAACAAAGACTGGCCTGATAACTGAAAACTGTCAAAACCGCCGGCCACGCAAATGATGGCGAATATAATTATATAAATAGTTGTATGACTATATTTATAGTCATATATTGCATCCATGAAAAAGAACCAGCTGACCAAAGCCGAGGAACAGCTTATGCATTACCTGTGGGATCTGCGCAAAGGTTTTCTGAAAGACATTGTCGAGAAATTTCCCGAACCACGGCCAGCCTATACGACGGTGTCCACGGTTATCCGGGTATTGGTAAAGAAGGGATTTATCGGATTCAAAACCTACGGGAAAATCAATGAATACTTCCCGCTGATCGAGAAGCAGAAATATTTTAACAGCCGCCTGAAGCCCATCGTGTCCAACTACCTGGACAGCCCACAGGCATTTGCCTCCTTCTTTACGAACGAAAATCTCACACTTTCCGAAATGGAGGAAATCAAAAGGATCGTTGAAGAAAAAATCAGGGAACGCAAACGCAAAAAATGACACCCGTACTCCTCTATTTGTTGAAAGTCTCGGCATGCACGGCAGTGTTCTTTGGCCTGTACTACTTCACCCTGAGAAATTACACATTCCACACTGCTAACCGCATCTGTATCATCGCAATGATCCTATGCTCATTTTTCGTTCCGTCCCTTCCCGTAAACACCACTCTAAACGGTGCTGTTGGAACGCTCGTTCAACTAAAGGATGCCGGCCCCGGCGACTTTGAAACAATTTCCCCAACGGATGGCGGACTTCCAGTGTCGACGACCGGCGCGTTTCCGTTTGTCCTGACTTTTTATCTGCTGGGCGTGACCGTGTTTACTTTCCGATTTGTCAGGTCGCTGGTGACATTATACCGTCTCAACCAGCAAAGCGCGGTGGAATATTGTGGCGGGTTGCGAATAAGGCGAACCCGTGCTCAAGCTTCTTTTACTTTCCTGAACACAATTTACCTTCCCCAGGGGCAGACCGATGAAACGATCGTGCGGCATGAGCAGGTGCACGTTACCCAGTATCACTGGGCAGACCTGTTGCTCATGGAATTTGCAGTGATTGTGTTGTGGTTCAATCCGGTCATTTTCCTGGTGAAGCGCGAGCTTCGGCTGCAGCACGAATTCCTCGCGGACCAGGCCGTCATCAGGCAAGGAACTCCCTTCGAAGAATATGCGCAATGTCTGATCAGGAATATGCAGGCTACCACCCTGTCGATGCGTACCGCGATCAGCCCGTTGTACACAGGCTCACTCAAAAAACGAATTCTTATGATGACAAAAAAAAGAACCTCGCGCTGTCTGACGATGGCCTACCTGCTCATGATCCCGGCGTTTGCTGCTCTACTGACATCATTCGGCAGAAAAAACACGCAGCCGGAAACCATCGCGATTACAATGTCAATACAAACACCTCCGCAGATCCCGGATATTGCACCCGTCGATTTCAGCAAGGTGACCAGAATTGTGATGTATGGCGACCGGATTCATCCGGCAACCAGGCAGCTGAAGAAGCACACCGGAATAGATTTTGAGCTGCCGGCCGGATCGGATATAGTTGCCACAGGCGATGGCGTGATTGTCGTGCAACAGTACGGCGAACTCGAGGGCAACTACGTCGTCATAAAGCACGATGAAACACACCTGACGCGGTACTATCACCTCGAGAAAGCACTTGTAAAAAAAGGCGACAAAGTACACAAAGGCCAGGTGATCGGTCTGGTAGGCAGCACGGGAATTTTATCAACCACTCCGCATCTCCATTACGAAGTAATCAAAAACGGAACAGACGTCGATCCAAAAGCTTACCTCCCCGTTTTGCCAAATTAATATTGTGCATTCGCTTCTTTCAGTGAAACGGGCAACAGTTCAGGCAACTGGACAGAGACTGTATGCTATATCCAGTTGGTATTCGCATCGCGGGATTGCCGAATCAGAGCGTTGGGCTCAACCGGCGCTCACCATTTTGACGCAAATCGCCCCCAAGATGTCGCAATTACAACCACCGGGTCACAGATTGCCTTTAGATATTTGTGATAACAAAACGATCACGGTCTAAAGAACATTTTATGCGAAAATTAAAACTGCAGGTCCAGATGACACTCGACGGTTTCGTCGCCGGGCCGAATGGCGAACTGGACTGGATTTGGATCGGCGCTCCGGACGAGGCGATTTTACACCGCATCGTAGAGCTGGCCGACAGCTGCGATACACTTTTGCTTGGACGCAAGATGACCCGCGGATTCATTGATCACTGGGAAAGCGTGGTTGACAACCGAGGTGAAAGTGTGGATAAACAACTTGCACAGCGAATGGTCAATCTGCGCAAAATTGCTTTCAGTCGCACAGAAAAAGAGATCAAAGGAAGAAACCTCTCAGTGGAAAATGGTGATCTGGCAGACACCGTACAGGCGTTGAAAAAACAACCGGGAAAAGATATCATGGCATATGGCGGCGCTACTTTCGCAAGTGCGCTCATCAGTCAGAATCTTGTTGATGAATATTATATATTCCGCAGGCCGGTCGCGATTGGGAACGGGCTGCCAATTTTCAGGGACCAGAGGCCTTTGACACTAGACAGTTCCGTGACCTACAAAAATGGAACCATGCTCAATAAGTTCCTGCCTGTATAGGTATGCACGGATTAAAAATTCCTGATTCCTAATTCCTAATTTAAGGGACTGACTGATCAGGGATCAAATTCGAAATTAGAAACTAGAAACTAACAAATTAATATGTCGAACAGCGTATCGTTACACAGAATACTCAAAGCTTCACCCGAAAAAGTTTTCCGGGCATTTACCGAAGCGGCAGCAATGGCGACCTGGTTACCTCCCTACGGGTTCACCTGCACAGTTCATGAAATGAAAGCGGAAAAGGGAGGTTCATTCAGGATGTCATTTCAGAACTTTTCAACAGGAAACAGCCATTCGTTCGGTGGAAAATACCTGGAGATAAGACAAAACGAATTTTTGAAATACACCGACAAGTTTGACGACCCAAACCTGCCGGGAGAAATGATCACCGCCGTTTCGCTGCGAAAAACCGTTGCTGGGACCGAAATAAAAATCACTCAGGATGGAATTCCCGATGCGATCCCTGCGGAGATGTGCTACTTAGGCTGGCAGGAGTCGCTGGAAAAGCTCGCGAAGCTGGTCGAGCCGGAGATACCGGATGCGTGAGAGTCGGTGGGTGCGGGTTGGCGACTTCACCACTGAGACGCAAGGGCGCTGTTTTTTTTGCTTATGTCTCTTGCCTCAACCGTGTCCTGGCGTCTCCGTGGTAAAATCACCAACTCGTACGCAATTGCTTGTCCAATCCACCCTGCAAAAAGTCGTTTTCACACCCGGCACGGCCATTCTGCTTCCCTGTATATTTGTGCAAAGTTGTAATCAATGACCAGACCAGGGCCACAAGTTGATATGGCTTATCACCAGAAGAAACGGATGGGGATGAGAGCCGGTGAGTTCATTGCATTAT
The DNA here is from genome assembly GCA_035626495.1 of Chryseosolibacter sp. Lineage (GTDB taxonomy): Bacteria > Bacteroidota > Bacteroidia > Cytophagales > Cyclobacteriaceae > Chryseosolibacter. The sequence goes on along the minus strand of DASPNN010000735.1, from coordinate 2,964 downwards.
CCGCATCGACAATGATGCTCACCGCGTTGGGTATTGACATTATGCTGCCGGCATTTCCCGCGCTCCGCCAACACCTCGGCCTTGGCGCGGATTCGACGGCACCTGCGCAGGTCATCTCATTTTTCTTTATGGGCCAAGTCGTCCAGGTAATCTTCGGCGCGCTCTCGGACCGGTATGGGAGGCTGGCAATCCTGCGGATCGGCTTCCCGCTCTATATTGTGGGTGGTATCGCGGCGACTTTTGCTCCAACCCTCCCGTTGATCCTTGTTGCAAGATTTCTCGCGGGTATGGGGGCGTCGGCGGTTTTTATGATCACCATCGCCGGCGTGCGCGACCGGTTCGTGGGTGATCAGATGGCGAGAACAATGTCGCTGATCCTGACGATATTTCTATTCACCCCCGTGATCGCTCCGTTTTTGGGCGTCGCCATCTTATCCCTTGCCTCGTGGCAGGCCGTCTTTTTAACACCACCCCTATTTGCCGTGTTCGTATTTCTCTGGTCGCTGCGGCTGGAAGAATCCCTCCCCCTTGAACAACGAAGATCGCTGAAGTGGGCCAGCCTCAACGGGTCCGTCCGAAAAGTTCTTGGCAACAAAGCCTTTCTGCGATATACCATCGTCACGACCTTATTGTTCTCAGCCCTGAGCTCCTATGTTGCCAGCTCGGAACATATTGTCGGAACCATTTACAAAAGACCCGCCCTGTTTCCCTGGATCTTCGCCGGCATCGGACTCTTGATGTCAGCTTGTTCGTTGATCAATTCACGTCTCTCAACAAAATACGGAGCACGACGTTCCATCCGCGGTTTGCTGATCGTTTACACTGTCGCGGGAACATTTTTGCTGGTCTGGACCCTCGCGACGGGTGACCCGCCGGCTATGTCTGTATTCTTTGCTTGTGTCGCAACGATGCTCGCGATCAACCTAGCCGTGGAGCCCAACAGCAGCGCGTTAGCCCTCGAGCCCATGGGAGAAATGGCGGGCATAGCTTCATCGATCTATGGAACACTTTTCTTTACTGTGGGAGCGCTGTTGGGATCCGTGATCAGTCTTCTCCTGGTGGACGGAGTTTTTCCATTGGTGGCCGGTTTTTTTGCTATCGGAATTGCGAGCCTGTTGTTAATTTTCAGCGACAGGCCGTAAAGTATGAGCCGCTCACGCACCTGCATTTAAACATCGACTTAGCTCAAAAATCTCTGGCGTTCGGTTTTTGCGCCAGGGCAGAATAGTCATCAAGATTTCATGGCAGGCAGCCGCATTCGAAACACCCGACATCAGGCCAGCTTCCTCTCTTGGGTATTGCCAAAGGTTGCGCGAAAAATCGTAACTTAAGATCGAACTTTAGCCTCATGAAAACCCTTCTTCCTCTCTTCATATTTGTTCACTCCCATTGCAAGCGGGCAGACCGACATTAAAGAGATAAAGCCCGCTGGGATCGAGCCATTAAACCTTTCCAGTGATGAAGCTGCGCGATTTGAGAAAACCCTGCAGATGGCGATTGCAATCTTCGATAAGATGAAAAATGGAACCAAGTTCGACGACTTGTCCCAGGAAGAGCAAAAAATCGTGCAGCAAGTAGACGAAAAGGAGAACTACTGGGACGTGCTCGGCAATGGCTGCAGCTGGTACTGTGGCGGTGGCCCGGAAGGGGTGACGGCGTCGTCGGAGCTGAAGCCACAGGGAACAAATTCATACGAGGGCAGCAAAGCACATGATCTTAGTTATCAAACCGCCTGGGTGGAAGGCGCGGCGGGCTATGGCACGGGAGAATTTCTCACCTATAAATTTTCAGCGGCAAGCCCGCGAATTACCGATATCATCGTCGTGAATGGTTATGTAAAGAGCGAGAAGAGTTACCTTGAAAATTCAAGGGTCAAAAAGCTGAAAATGTATTTGAACGAAACACCCATTGCAATTCTGCACCTGGCGGATATCCGCTCCAATCAAACCTTCAGGTTCGGGCCGATTGGGCATGGTGAAAGGGAAAACTTTGAATCCCTCAAACTGCGGCAAGACTGGACTTTGAAGTTCGAGATTCTCGAGGTGTATGAAGGGTCAAAATATGACGATGTGGCAATTACCGAAATCTATTTTGATGGTGTTGACGTTCACTAGCCACCACCGGCAGCAAAAAGTCAGATCTAATAAAACCTGCAAAGTCCGGATTATTTGTCAAGGAAGCGGTTCAGTCCGTCATGGGTAACACAAGGAAAGGTCGTAACAAGATCATTCGCTTGGTGCAGAAACTGCATCCGCTTCTCGGATCAAGCAAGATTCGAAGCGTTTTCGTGAGGATTTCAGCATACAGATTAGGAGGATAAAAAATATTTTACGGGATAGTCATAACAATCCTAATCATTTTCCATTCCAGGGTTGGAAGCCACGAACCGCAATTAAATGCTCGCATGTCGACTGCAGCTGGCCAATCGCTTGCGCCTCCCACGCAGCAAAACTATTCCCTCCAAGCAGGGTCACCTGAATCTCCTTTCGGAAGCGCTCAGGCTCAAAGTCATCGATCCTATGCCAATACTCCGTAATCAGTTCGCGGCTGCGTTGGATTAACTCGGGCGATGGAATCTTCGCGCGCTTCAAGTTGTTAATTGACACCTGGGCCGGGAGCAGATTCCAAAGGTCATTGTTTTTCCAGATCGCGAATGGAATCACGTGGTCGATGTCATATGTCGTGACCTTCCGCCCGGTCCATACACACCGTACATTTCCCTTTTGTTTTAGTATGGAAACATAGAGCTTCTTCGATCGTAGTATATCCCGTTCGGTTACGGGACTTTTCAGAACTTCGTTAATAACCTTCTCTATCGACAATGCTTTTCCGGATGCGTTCACAGAAAACTGCGCCCATTTGAACAGCAGAGCATCTTGGCCGTTAATGAAACTTCCCAGCGTTCGGAACACCTCATAGTATTCCAAAGGGATAGAGAATGTACCGAACGTCTCAATAAGAAAG
>DASPNN010000734.1:0-3702 GCA_035626495.1 Chryseosolibacter sp. | reverse complement strand
CGCTGCATCAATAAAACTGTCACCGCCAACGAGCATATTCGCATTGAGCGCCCCGTAAAATTCGTGACGGTTTGAGATCTTTCGTGTCCAGGTAAGGGCCGCACTGCGAATAACGCCGTCCGCGGAATAGAATTGGTAACGGTCTGGCACCTCTTCATACGGTGGATGATAGGTGGCCTCCCATGGCTTTGAAAAATATGGCTCATCGGCTTGCTGGTATTCAAGAAGACCGGAAGGGTTCCAGGTATTTCCGAAATGCGCATCGAACGCGATCTCGGATGGACCGGCTATAGGAGTTATTCTGAACGGCAGGCGCATTCCGAAAATACGGATCGGCTCGTTCGGCCTGGTGTCAATTAGAGCAGAATGCTCGATCGTTGGCAACGAAACAGCATCCTGAGCGAGCGCTTCGTGTACAATCAACACAAAGACGCACAGACACAAGCCAGCAGCTGGCTTTGTTTTTAGCATAGTGGGGTAACGGGGTTCTAACACCTGTGACCAATGCCAAGGCATTTTTCACAGAATTCTTAAGGTAGAAAAACCGGATGTCAAAAACAAACGCTGCATGTCAAAGCGGCTGCCGGATTCCTCAAAAAAATATCGGTTCCAGCATGATCGAGCCGGATAAGTCTGCTGCAACCATCAGTTCTCCGTCCGGATCAACCCCTTACATAGTCCATATCCCACCCGCTCCAGCCGGTGGCAACCCCGTACTTTTGAAGTCGAAAGGAAAAGGTGGCCGGTACAACACTCCCAATGCGCCGAAGACCAAACGCTGACACATGCACAAATCGATAATCAAAAAACTGGACAAGATCAAAAAAACACGACTTTTCACTTTGCATGAAGTTGAAGCGCTGAGCATCGAGCAGCTCAATCGAATCCCCGACGGCTTCAATAACAACATCATTTGGAATCTGGCGCATATGGTTTCGGCCTTCGAGGCCATTTGTTACCTAAGAGCCGGCCTCGCTGTCACCATCGATGACCAATACCTGACACCTTATCTCACAAACACAAGACCGACGAGTTTCATTGGCGAGGGGCAAACCAATGAGATAAAAAGACTCCTGGTCTCGACCGTCGAAAATTTCCAGGTTAACGCCGGGAAAAATCTTTTCAATAGCTATGAGCCATCAGCCAACATATTCAAACAGTATAATATCAGTTTGACATCGATCGATGACGCCATAGAATTTTTACTTTTCCACGATGGCTATCACGCCGGATGCATTTCGGTGCTCAAACGTTTCGTATAAACTTTAATCCTTCCAGATATGACCCATTCAAATTTTTCGATGTCATTTTTAGTAAACAAGTCACCTGAAAAAGTATTTGACACAGTGCTGGACGTACGCCGCTGGTGGACAGGCTTGTACGATGAAACCATAGAAGGCAGATCCGACATCCTCAACGAATCTTTCACCTTCCGCGCAGGCGGCGGCGCCCACTACTCAAAGCATAAGCTGATAGAAGCGATACCCCACGCAAAAGTGACGTGGGAAACGACCGACGCGGCACTGTCGTTCGTTCAGAGGAAGACAGAATGGACAGGCACAAAAATGTCTTTTACGATTTCAAAAAAAGACAATAAAACGCAACTCACTTTTACCCACGAAGGCCTCGTTCCGGAAATGGAATGCTACGATTCATGCTCCGGCGCGTGGAGCCAATACTTGCGCGAAAAACTCATGACCGTCCTTTCCAAAGATTGAGATCCAGAATGTTCCTTAAACACAAACCTATATGAACGAACAAGATTTCGTCACCACCATCCTTGTCGACAAAACTCCGGCTGAGGTATATAAAGCCATTAATAACCCTCGCGGCTGGTGGTCGGAAGAAATAACAGGCAATGCAGAAAAAGTAAACGAAGTCTTCTGCTATCATTTTGAAGACATTCACAGGTGCAAGGTGCGCGTAAATGAACTCACGCGCGACCAAAAGGTCGTATGGTATATCCTGGAAAACGACTTTAATTTTACAAAGGATAAGAGCGAGTGGGTTGGCACAAAAGTCACTTTTGAAATCTGTCCGCAAGGGGAAAAAACGGCGGTTGTGTTCAGACATATTGGCCTTGTACCCGACTGCGAATGTTACGAGGCCTGCCATCAGGGTTGGACGCATTATATCGGGACGAGCCTTAAGAACTATATCCATACAGGAACCGGAAATCCGAACAAGACAGGTGCGTCGCAAACGCCAACAGAAGAAAAGCTGTCATCACCAGGCGGGACCCGGCAAGCTTGAAGGGTTGCATCGGATTGTTTCGCCAGCCGGAAAAAAAACCGCACAGGCTTTGAGACCTGCGCGGAGTTTTCATCATCACTCAAACCAATTAATTATATCCCGGGTTTTGTCCGAAATTTTTGTTCTCGTTGAGCTGGAGCGCTTGTTGTGGAATCGGACGCAGTATTTTCAATTGACCGTCTGTGCCCACAAATGCGTTGGGCGTACCGCGAACGTCCTTGTTGTACTTCATGACACGTTCTACCAACTTGCCTGTACGCTTGAGGTCGAACCAGCGGTGGAATTCGCCAACGAGCTCGAGCGCACGCTCATCCAGAATGGTATCGATCGTAATGCCGTTCGGATCTGTCAGTTGTAACGCGCCTGGTGTTCGCTCGGCGCGGGCCCTGACAGCGTTAATGCGCGCCATGGCTGTTGCCTTGTCACCCAACTGCAGATAAGCCTCCGCTGCGATCAGGAAGGTCTCGGCCAAACGCGCGAGGTAAAAGTCACGCGTGCTGACGTCGCCGGGGCCACCGGTGGGAATGATCGCTTTGGGGTCGTCGAATTTGCGAACCGCGGGTGTTGAATTGTCGAGATATTGCGCGGGTTGTTCCCAGATGTTGATCAGCGGATCGGTAGATTTGATGGTGTACGGAATGATCACAGCGCTCCCCCGGTTGCCCGGATCGGCCGCCACCCATGCCTGCACATCGTCAACTTCCCACGCCTGAGGAAAGTATCGGGCGACTTTTACGGTTGACTTGTCCGCCTTATTGTAAAAATCATAATAAGAAGCATACAGGACATTCATGAACGTTCCTTCCCACCTTTTGTCCTGTTCGGTGAAAAGTGAATAGACGTACGAAGTCGGAATCAGGCTGTAGCTTCTCCACGGCGCCAATGTGTTGGGACCGCCATGGTAAGGGCCGAAATGACTGGCCTGGATAGAACCACCGGATGTTGTTTGAATGGAAGTCGGCGCATACTGTATCGAAAAAAGAACCTCATTGTTTTTCTCCTTTCCGGGCAGGAAAAGATCGTGGAATGAAATGGACGACAGGTTGTATCCATTGATTGCCGCGTCCGCGAACGTCGCGGCCTGGCTAAAGTCATCTGCTGCAGCAATATCCAGATAGCCGCGCGTGAGATGAATCTTTGCAAGATAGTGCCGTATTGCCCGCTTGCCGACACGTCCAAAAGCCGGCGACTCTGCCACCAAAGTCAGCGCCTCGTTCATTTCACTCACGATGAACTCATAAACTTCCTCCTCGGTATTCCGTGAAAAGGACGACTTTTCGCCTGTAATATAAATATCGGTCACGAGCGGCACGCCGCCAAAAGACTGAACGAGCAGGAAATAGTAATACGCCCGGAGAAACTTCAGCTCTCCCTTCCGTTCTGGTGTAGTGCTCACCTGCTCGGTAAGGTCAACATAATGCAGCGCCGTATTACAAACCTGAATTGCGG